>DAHUXT010000038.1 GCA_027307065.1 Ktedonobacteria bacterium | reverse complement strand
CTCACCCTCGGCGGATGCGCCGCCACTGCCCGCCGCGTAGATTTGCTCACTTACCTTGTACATCGCCTGTTGCAGCGCGTCCTTCGCCGAGCGCATACGCTCGATGTCGTCGGTACCCAGCGCGGCGCGCACATCGGCAATCTTCGAGTCGACATCACTCTTCAGATCAGCCGGGATGCGGTCGCCCAGGTCGCGCAGCGTCTTTTCGGCGGTGTAGGCGGCATTGTCGGCCTCGTTGCGCACCTCCACCTCTTCGCGGCGGCGGCGGTCGTCTTCGGCGTGCGACTCAGCATCGCGCACCATGCGATCGACCTCGTCCTTCGAGAGGCCGCTCGACGCCTGGATAGTGATACGCTGCTCACGGCCGGTGCCCTTGTCGTGCGCGCGCACGTTGACGATGCCGTTGGCGTCGATATCGAACGCGACCTCGACCTGCGGCACACCGCGCGGGGCGGGTGGAATGCCGTCGAGGATGAAGCGCCCAAGCGAGCGATTGTCCTTCGCCAATTCGCGCTCGCCCTGCAGCACGTTGATCTCGACGCTCGTCTGGCCATCGCTGGCCGTAGAGAACACCTGGCTCTTCTGGGTCGGAATCGTCGTGTTGCGCTCGATCAGCTTGGTGGAGACCCCACCGAGCGTCTCGATGCCGAGCGAGAGCGGCGTCACGTCCAGCAGCAGCACATCGCGCACGTCGCCGGTGAGCACGCCCGCTTGAATGGCCGCGCCGATGGCGACAACCTCGTCCGGATTGACACCCTTGTTCGGCTCTTTATCGAAGATGCGCTTGACCATCGCCTGGACCGAGGGCATGCGGGTCATGCCACCAACCAGCACAACTTCGTCGATCTGCGAGGGCGTAACCTTCGCATCGGACATCGCCTGTTTGCATGGCTTGCTCGAATTCTCAATCAGGTCGTCTACCAGTTGTTCGAGCTTGGCGCGCGTGAGCGTCGTCGTCAGATGCTTCGGGCCGGACTGATCCGCCGTGATAAACGGCAGATTGATCTCCGTCTGCATCGCGGATGAAAGCTCTTTCTTCGCCTTCTCTGCGGCTTCCTTCAGGCGCTGCAACGCCATCTTGTCCTGCCGCAAATCGATGCCCTGCTCGCGGCGGAACTCGTCGGCCAGCCAGTTGATGATGCGCTGGTCGAAATCGTCGCCGCCAAGATGCGTGTCGCCGTTGGTCGCCTTCACCTCGAAGACGCCCTCACCCAGCTCCAGCACCGAGATGTCAAACGTGCCGCCGCCAAGGTCGTAGACGGCGATGCGCTCGTCCTTCTTCTTGTCGAGGCCATAGGCCAGCGAGGCCGCTGTCGGCTCGTTGATGATGCGCATCACTTCGAGTCCGGCGATCTTGCCAGCATCTTTGGTGGCCTGGCGCTGCGCGTCGTTGAAGTAGGCTGGCACGGTAATGACGGCCTGATTCACCTTCTCGCCCAGATAGGCCTCGGCATCGGTGCGCAGCTTCTGCAGGATCATCGCGCTGATCTCCGGCGGCGAGTACTGCTTGCCCTGCGCCTCAACCCAGGCATCGCCATTGGCGGCGCGCACCACCTTGTATGGCACGAGGCGGCGGTCGCGATCGACTTCGGGGTCATCATACTTGCGGCCCATGAAGCGCTTGATCGAGAAGACGGTGTTCTCCGAGTTGGTGATGGCCTGGCGCTTGGCCACCTCTCCCACCAGCCGCTCGCCATTCTTGGTGAAGGCGACGACCGACGGCGTCGTGCGGCTGCCCTCGGCGTTGGGGATGACGACTGGCTCGCCGCCCTCCATCACCGCGACACAGCT
Source organism: Ktedonobacteria bacterium (assembly GCA_027307065.1). Classification (GTDB taxonomy): domain Bacteria; phylum Chloroflexota; class Ktedonobacteria; order Ktedonobacterales; family JADMIN01; genus DAHUXT01. The sequence goes on along the minus strand of DAHUXT010000038.1, from coordinate 16,903 downwards.
ATTCGTGGTTCCCAGGTCTATACCAATCACTTTACCCACGAGTGGTGCTCCTTAACATGCGAAACTATCAAAACGTCGAAACTTTCGCGATTGTACGGCCATTTCTTCAACAGGCATCGGTAACTCTACGAATGTCGTGACACCTGCGTCGCAACGGGTATCGTCGTCACGGCGCAGGCCCAGATGGCTGGATCTCCTCTGGCGCCGCTGGCGTGCCTGATTCTTCGGTTGTCTGGCTCTCCGCTGCCTGGCTCTGTGTCGCATCGGGCGCCGTGGGCGTCCGCGCTAGCTGCACCAGCGCGGGCCGTAAGAGCACACCAGCCACTTCGTAGCCGCGTTGCAGCAACACAGCAATGTGACCATCCGGATGCTGGTCAGTCTCGACCTCGCCCACCGCCTGATGATGCGCTGGATCGAACGGCTGCCCCACCTCGGCGGGTGTTTCGGCGATGCCCTGCGCGTCCAGCGCGCGCCGCAGCTGGTAGTCGACCAGCGCCACGCCTTCGATCCAGGTGAAGCCGGCGAGGGTGGGCGGCAGCGTGGCGAAGGCGCGCTCGAAGCTATCCAGCGCGTTCAAGACGGGCGCAAGCGCCTGGGCGGCAAGCAATCGTTCGCGCTGTTCCTGCTCCTGCTGGAAGCGCCGCTTGTAGTTGGTGAAGTCAGCGGCGGAACGTTGCCATCGCTGCATATACTCGGTCGCAGCGTCGCGCTCGGCGGCCAGTTGGCGTTCCAACGCGGCGATGCGCTCATCGGCACTGCCCTCCGTCTTGATGGGCGCATCCGAGCGCGCATCGGTCTGGGCATGGACCTGAGCATCGAGCGGAGCTCCGGCCTGGGTATCGTCGTCGGCCTGAGGCGCGACACCTGGTATCTGCTCTTCTTCGCTCATGATCCCTCACCTCGGAAAACATCTGAAAACGGCATCGTCATGTCATACGCTGAGTCGTGCGCTGGGTCATACACCGCGTCACGCGCCACATCTGGTGCCGGGTCGCCTGGCTCATCCTGTTCGGCAGAGACATCCTGCGGATTGTAGGTATCGGCGAGCAGGTCGTTGAGCAACTGCGTGAGATAGCGCACCACCGCGACCGCCCGGCCATACTGCATGCGCGTCGGCCCGACGATGCCCAACAGCCCGCCCATGCCGCCGCGCTCGCCGTAGCGCGCGATGACGACGCTCATATCCTTGAGCGCATCGGCGTCGTTCTCGCCGCCAATGATGACCTGTACGCCGTCGCCCTGCATCACCTGCGGCGCGAGCGCTGGCATCAGTTGATTCTGTTCGAGCGCCTCGACCACTTTGCGCACATGGTCTGAGTCGGCATGGGTGAACTCGCCGCGCTGGAGCAGTTGTACGATGCCATCGTGATAGAACGCGTCGGGCGTCATGATATCCAGGTGGGCGAGCATGCGCGCCAGCGATGTCATCACCAGCACCTCATCCGGTGGCAGGTCGCTGCTCTTGGTGAAGGCGAGCGTATCCATCGTACGGGCATCCGCGCCGCGAAAACGGTCGTTGAGGCGACTGGCAAGTCTGCTCAGGTCTTCCTGACTGACGGGATTGTCGAGAATGACTCGCTCCTGGCGAACAGTGCCGTCTTCCAGCACCAACACGATCAGCACCACGCTCTCGTACAGGGCTAGCAATTCGAAGTGTTTGAGCCGTGTCTCGGCGTCGCGTGGCGGCGTGATGACGGCAGCTGCCTGCAATACCTGCGCCAGAATCGACGCGGTCAGCCGCACCCACTCATCGAGCCGGTGCTGCACCTGGTAGAACTGATGGCGAATGAGCCGTTGCTCTTCGAGCGCCAGTTGCGACTCACCCATCAGCCGCTCGACGAAGTAGCGGTAGCCGAGGTCGGTCGGGATGCGCCCCGCGGAGATGTGCGGCTGCGAGATCAGGCCGTCCTCTTCGAGCGCCGCCAGCTCGTTGCGCACGGTCGCGGAGGCGTAGCCTGGCCCGAAAATGCTGGCAAGCTGGTCGGAGATGAGCTTCGAGGGCACCGGTTCGCCGGTCCGCACGTACTGCTCGACCAGAGCGCGGAGAATGACCTCCTTGCGCGCGCTGAGTCTGCTCCCATTCGTCATCGTCGCGATAGCTCCTGCTTGCTTGAGCGCTCATCCAAAGTGAGTGTTAGCACTCACGCATGTCGAGTGCTAACACTGGAAACGGTATCACCCACTGGCAGTCGTGTCAAGAGAGTGCCAGCGCAGTATGGCAGCACAAGACGAGAGGAGCATTGAGATGTGCGACGACAACGAATCATCGGTGTCATCTGCGCCAGCGGCGGGGCTACGTCGCCAGGCCAGGGCTTGCAGCGGCCTGTTCGCGGAAAAACGCTGCACATGAGCAGGGCAGGGCTCACCAATGACGCCCGCTCGCGTTGACGCGCACCCGCTCACATGGTACCATCGCCAGGATGCCGTCCACATTGCTACGATATGCGATGGCACTACGATGAGCGTTGCGCCCGCTGTTCCGGCGAAGGATGCGGGCTGTGCGTTTGCCTGGAAGTCTGGAGCGAGACGTGAGGAAATTGGTGGCACAATCGGTACTCGGATGGATTCGGCGCGCGCGGCTGCTGCCGATTCTTGGGATGGTGGCAGTGGCGGTGTTGCTGGCAGGCTGCGGCGCGAACGGCGCGGCTGATCCGCTGCTGGCGGCGAAGGTGAATGGCAAAGGCATCACACTCTCCAACTATCAGCAGTTGCTCAACGTCTACCGCGCCATCGACAAAGGCCAGTACAGTCTCCCCACCGATTGGCGCATACCGAGCAAGCGCGCCGATCTCGCATCGACGCAAAAGCAGGTGCTCGATTCGCTGATCAATATCGAACTGCTCCGGCAGCAGTTGAGCCAGCAGCACATCACCGTCTCAGCCCACGAGTATCAAGTGGCGCGCGACGCCCTGCAGGGGCAGATTGCCGCCGATCAAAAACAGCTCGCGCAAGAGACTGATCCCACCCAAAGGGCGCTGCTGAAATCGCTGCTCGACTCTATCACGCCCGATGTCATCTCCGTGCTCTCCCAGCAGGGCGCGATGCAGACAGCGCTGCAGCAGCGGGGAAAACTCCCAGCGGTGCACATGCGCGGCATCGAGACCAAGGATATGCAGACGGCACAGAAGCTGCAGCAGCAGGCCGAGAGCGGCAGTGACTTCGCGGCGCTGGCACGCGCCAACTCGCTGAACAAAACGTCGGGCGCGCAGGGTGGCGAGCTCGGCACAGCATTCGTCGGCGAGATTTCCACCAGCTTCGCGCGGGCCGTTCTGAACGAACTCCCAGTGCAAGCGGCTTCGTCGGTGCTCGGAACCTTCTCGGCGCAGTTCGACAAGGCCGTGTTCGCACATGGGGCGCACTCCGGCAAATATGTGATATTGCCGTTTCAGAGCGGCTACTGGCTCTTTGAGTTGACCGATCTTGGCCCGCACCCACTCTCGACGCTCTCCAACACCCAGGCGCTCGACAGCGTGTTCGCCGCATGGTTGACGGATGTCGTGTTCCCGACGGCGTCCATCGAGGAGTATGTGACCGTTGGCTGAGTCAGCGCAGACCACTATCATCGTCGTCGGGCTGGGACCCGGTCGCTGGGAGGACTTGACCGTCGAGGCGCAGTCGGTGCTCGACGCGGCCCCGTCTGTCATCGTCCGCACGGAGCGCCATCCCACCGTGGACGCGCTGCGATTGCGAAGACCTGGGTTGCCTGTGACCTCGTTCGACGCGCTGTACGATAGCGCCCAGACCTTCTCCGACCTCTACCCGCTGATGGCGAACCGCGCACTCGAACAGGCAGCGGCGCTTCCGGTTGGGCAGGCGCTCGTCTATGCCGTGCCGGGACATCCGCTCATCGGCGAAGAATCGGTGCGCCAATTGCGCCTCGTCGCGGCGGAGCGTGGCGTCGCGGTGCGCATCGTGGCAGGCCTCTCGTTTGTCGAGCCGGTCTGCGCGGCGCTGGGACTCGACCCGCTGCAGCGCGATCTGCAGTTGCTAGACGCAACGCTGCTGGCGGATGTCTCATCGGCGGCGCTGCCAGGCGCGGTGTTGCCGACGGTTCCGGCGCTGGTGGCGCAGGTCTACAATCGGCGGATCGCTGGCGGCCTGAAACTGGCGCTGAGCGAACTCTACCCGGACGATTGGGAAGTTACCGTCGTGCGCTGGGCAGGAATGCCGGAGGAGGAGACCATCGAGCGGATACCGCTGGTGGATCTCGATCGCAATGACCGCGCCGACCACCTGACGACGGTCTACGTGCCGCCGCTGCCGCCAACCGAGGCGTTACGCGCCCCGGAGGGTCTGCGCCATGTCGTGGCGAAGTTGCGCGCGCCCGATGGCTGCCCCTGGGACCACGAACAGACCCACCAGTCACTGCGCACCTACGTGCTGGAAGAGGCGTACGAGGTCGCCGAGGTGCTAGACGAGTGGGACGGCAGCCCGGAAATGGCCGAGCAACTGGCCGAGGAACTAGGAGACCTCCTACTCCAGGTCTACCTCCAGGCCGAGATCGGCGACGAAGAAGATCTCTTCTCGCTGGCGGATATCTACCAACACATCACCGAGAAGCTGATTCGCCGCCATCCACACGTCTTTGGCGACGTGCAGGTGAAGGACGCCGCGCATGTTGTTCGCAACTGGGAGGCGATCAAGCGGCGCGAGCGCGAGAATCGAGGGGAGGCCACCGAGCACGAGAGCATCCTGCGCAAAGTGCCAAGCAGCGCCCCCGCGCTCTACCAGGCCTACGAACTGGGGCGCACAGCCGCAAAGACTGGATTCACCTGGCCAGATATCTCGGGCGTGCTGGAGAAAATTGCCGAAGAGGCGCGTGAACTGGTGGAGGCGACGAACGAGCAGTCTCCTGAGCGTCGCGCTGATGAGCTAGGCGACGTGCTCTTTGTGCTGACACGACTGGCCGATGCGCTGGGCGTGCAGCCAGAAGACGCGCTCCAGCGCACCAACCGCAAGTTCCGTCGCCGCTTTGCCGCGATGGAGGAACACGCCCACCGCGAGCAGCGCGCGCTCGACTCACTCGCGCTGGACGAGTGGCTGGCGTGGTGGGACGATGCCAAGAAGGCGACCGCGAGCGATGGCAACTAAGCGCTCATATCTGTCTTCTTAGCCGCGTCTGCCACTGCCGGAACAACGCGCTCGGCCAGCAAACGGAGCGTGTCGGCATCCAGAACCGCGAGGGTGAAATACTGGCAGCCAGCGGCAACCAGCAGCTTCAGGCGCGCTACTGCCTGTTCTGGCGTGCCGATGAGAGACGCACTGTCAGCTGACGCGAGCAGCTCCGGCGGTACCCGCTCGCGCTTGGCTGCCACTGCGGCTGGGTTGTCGGCAAGTAGCACCGGGACGAAGTGGAAGGTGCGCAGCACGGACTCGTAGGAGCGCCCGATTGCGGCGCAGTGTTCCCGCAGCACGTTGTATTTGTGCCGCACGTCCGCGTCGCTGGCTGCCCCACCACCCCAGGCGCCCGCTCCCAGGCTGGATGCATCCGCATACCGGGCGACGTGGTGGAGCGTAGTCCGTTCACCCCCGCCGCCGACGAGCAGTGGCACGTATGGCTGTTGCGCGGGCGGAGGCCGCAGGATTGCACCCTCCACCTGGAAATGGACGCCCGAATGCACTACCATTTCGCCGCGCAGAAGCCGTGGAATGATATCTAGCGCCTCAGCCAGGGCGGCCTGGCGCTCGCGGGTGGACGGATACGGGATGCCCATGGCGCGGAACTCAGCTTCGTCATCGCCGGCGCCCAAGCCGAGGATGACACGCCCCTGCGCGATGCGGTCCACGTCGGCGACCGTCCTGGCCAGCAAGACCGGATTTCGATAGAAGACGCAACTGACCAGCGACCCAAGCCGCAGCCGGTGTGTGCTGGCCGCGAGGGCCGTGAGGGTTGTCCAGCAGTCCGGAAGGAGCAGCGGATGGTCTGGCCGCCAGTACGAGTCGAATTCCAAATCCTCGACCATCTGCACGAAGTCGCGCAGCACTGGCCAATCGCCACGAGGCCCGCCCACAATGCCAAATCGGACCGACTGCTGCCTGCTCTCCACCCAGGGATGGCTGTGAGGTTGTTCCGCGTTATCCGCAACCATGCTCTATTCCCCCGTCGCTCACGCTCTCGCTACTGCACCCCAGTTGCGCCCGCGGCGTCCGCCGTAGTATGCGGAGCATCTTTCGGAAACCGGAAGACAATCCTATGCCGCCCAGCGATCTCCATGTGCCTGGCAAGCTCCTCGCCACTTGGTGGCCCCGACGGAGCGGGCAATGCGTCGCGATCAGCGACAGGGGTGCCCACCTCGGCGAAGAAGCGCTCCATCTCGCCGCCGGGGGCGAGGACGCCAAGCGCCCTACCAGGCGTCGGGCTGACCGTGTTATACGTATGTGGGGCGCCACCCGGGATGTAGACGATGTCGCCGGGACGTCCCCGGATGGCATACGGTAGTCCTTCATCCAGCCCGCTGAACTCGAACTCCCCTTCGAGGACGATGAACGCCTCCGCCGCTGGGTGCGTGTGGAGCGGCGGGCCACCCTGAGGCTGCGAGATGAGTTCCGTCATCGAGAAGGTATCCCCTGTCTGCGCGCTGGTAATCTTGAAGGTGATCAACTCGCCGATGAGGCTATAGGCCGGGCCTTCGCCTGCCCGGATGTGTGGAAATTGCCTGTCGGGTGCTGCCATAGTGTGCCTCACTGCTCCATTGTGCCGCCGGTTGGCAGCGTTGTATCATGATCCCCATATCGGGATCGTCTGTCTTCGACTCTACTTGGCATGTAGTTGTGCGTCCATCCCAGAAACCTGGGATTTCCTCACGCAGAATGCGTGGCGTTCACACAAACAGAAGCGCTTCTTTTGGCAAGTGCCGTTGGGGATCACTGGAGACCCCGGTGGAGAGGAAGGGAGCGGCGATGAGCACGAACGCAGCCTTGGAAGAGCGTGTCTTCACTGAGGTAAAGCGGCTGTGCTACGCCAACCTCGACACGCAGACGCTTCATCGTCGAGCGCTCGCTTATATCGGCCGTGTCGTGCCATTCGACGGCTTTTGCGCCCACGATGCCGACCCCGCAAGTGGCCTGGGGATGCGGATGTATCAGGATCCGCCGCACGAGGAGAACCTGCGCTTCTTCCTGGAGCATGTCTGCTTCGAGGATGACGTCAATGACTTCAACTGGATGATCCGCGTACGGCGGTCGGTCGTGTTGCTTTCTGAGACGACCGGTGGGCGCCTGGAGCACTCGCTGCGGTATCGGGCATCGCTGGCGCCACGTGGCTTTCACTTCGATCTGCGCGCGGTGTTTGCCAGTGGCCAGGAGCACTGGGGTGGGGTGAGCATCTTCCGCGAACGTGGCCGTCACGACTTCGCGGAGCGCGACATCGCTCTTGTCGGACGGCTGGCGCCCCACCTCGCCGCAGGTCTTAAGGCGGCTGCTCTGCGAGCACAGGTCCCGCTCGCGCCTCGATGCGATGGGCCAGGGGTGCTAATCCTCGACGAGCGTGGGCATGTCTGCCAGTTTACGGCAAGCGCCGAGCGCTGGTTACGCGAGTTGGGCGACCTGGGGCCTGGATGGCGCGAAGGCCGGGGGCTTCCTTCTGCCGTCTGGTTGGCGGTAGGAGCACTGCGGCATGCGCTCAACCCCGCAACAGAACGCGACTCTGCGAGTGTCCCGCGCATCACGACGCGGACATCCGGTGGGCGCTGGCTGAACCTACAGGCATCGTTAGCCGAATCGCGAGACGGTGATACCGCGACCACGGTGATCGTCATTGAGCCCGCAGGCCCGCATGAGCTGACCTGGATGCGTACCGCGGCCTATGGCTTGAGCGCCCGCGAGCGGGAGGTCGTTGATCTGGCGGTGCGCGGCGCCTCGACCAAGCACATCGCAGCAACGCTCCATATCGCTGAGTACACCGTGCAGGACCACCTGTCGCACATCTTTGATAAGGTTGGAGTCCGTGGACGGCGTGCGCTTGTCAAGCGGCTCTACCTGGATAGCCTGTACCCCTCGCTCTCAGTCGCCTCTGGCGATTCCTGAACTCCGCGGCGCCCGCCCGGTTGACGTTTTATGAGAGGATGCAAAGACTCCTGTGCTACGATCAGCGCAAGGAGGATCCTATGGCCGCAGCAGACCTCGACAACACGACCTGGAAGCTGATCTCGTATCTCGACGGCACGAGCATGGCGCAGCCGCCATTGGGCGCCGATGTCACGCTGACGTTTCAGGATGGCGCGGCGGGTGGGCACAGCGCCTGCAATCGTTACCGCTTCCCTGTGACAATCGGCGACGGCACGCTGGCATTTGGCATGGGCGTCTCTACCAAGATGGCCTGCGCGCAACAACTCATTGAGATGGAGTCCCGCTACTTGAAAGTGCTCGAATCCGTGACGAGCTGGCATGTGGCGGATGATTCACTCGCACTAGATGATGCCGCCGAGCAGACGCTGCTTATATTCAAGCGCGCATGAGATGAGGACATCAGATCGTCGCCACCAATTATGGCAGGAAGTGCGAGCCACAGGCTGAAGACCCGCGGCTCATCGCTATTGTCCCGGACCCTTGCAACTGCGCGGCGAACGGGCGACAGAGGGGCTTGCCCTCGGCACGTATGCCGCGAAGTCGGTAGCGCAACTCGCTCAATGGTCTACTGGTGAAGCCGTTTCTCTGCGGGTGAAATCCGCTGTCCAGTTTGTTTCCCAGGAGTGGCCGCCATCGGGCGAGAATGCCTGCTCCCAACGGCACGAATTTGGGCCGCTGCTGGTCCAGAGAAACCGGCTGATTATCACGCGACCCTCGAAGACTTCGCGATCATAGAACAGGCCACGCCCCTGCTCGAACCGCCCAATCATCGGCGCATCAAGCGCACTGCGCAAGTTGGTCGTCCAGTAGATGCTCCACTGACGTGTCTGCGGATCGAAGAGGCGTAACGTCAGGCCAATGACACTCCCACCAGGCGTCTCCATCGTAACCTCATCCATATGACCGAGTCCGCCAAGCGTCTTGCGCGCCACCGACACGCCGTGGAACTCCTCCCACTCATCACTGCCCCGCAAGCGCTGTTTCAGCTTCCGTTGATGGCTATCCCATGTGCCGAGGAAGAAGTCGAAGTCATCACGCCCATCACTGGGTGAGACTGCCGTCAGATTGTCGCTCATTGCTGTCCTCCATTGGCGCGCGCCCGCTCCTCCTCACGTCAGAACGACGTAGACGCACACTCTATCCCCATGCTATCGTCATAAGCGGACACGCTTGATCCTATTAGCGTCGGCTCTGGCAAAACGGGCAAAAAATGTATTACTCCACGTCTCGTGTGCTCGCCGTGCTCGATCTCTTGCAGGCGCACGGAAGAATGCGCAGCGATGATATCGCGGCACATCTGGAGGTGGACGCACGCACGGTGCGGCGCTACGTGATGATTCTGCGCGAAGCTGGCATCCCTGTGGAGATGAGACGCGGACGCCACGGTGGCTATTCTCTGCCAGCGGGATATCGGCAACCGCTCGCGTTGACAAAAGATGAGGCGCTCGCTTTGACGTACAGCTTCCTCGGCACGGGGCAGCAGGAGCTGGGGCTGGATGAGCGAGTGGCGGCTCGTACCCTCAAGAAAGTGACGCGTGCCTTACCCTCGGCCACACGCGATCTCATCGGCGCGCTCGATGGTGCAGTGACATTCGCCCCGCCACAGTTCCCAGTCGATTTCGGCGCGGCGCCCGGCTGCCTGGATATGCTGGTGCGGGCCATCCACACACGCCATTGTGTCCATATCCGGCATTGCTCGCAGGCGGGCGTGTTGACTGCGCGTGATGTGGACCCCTATCAGGTGGCTCACCGCGCAGGTCGCTGGTATCTCGTCGCGCACTGCCATCTGCGCGCTGATCTACGGGTGTTTCGCCTAGACCATATCCAGCACCTGAGAGAGCTCAGCGCGACCTTTACGCCACAGCCGGTGGACGCGCTGGCCGCTGTCGAGCAATCCATCGCACAAACGCCGTGGCGCTGGGAGTTCGCGGTGCTGGCTGTTGCGCCAATCGCCACGTTACGCAGCCGGTTGCCCGCTACCACCGCCACCTTTCACCCACAGGCGGATGGGGTGATGCTGCGCGGGTTCGCCGATGACCTGGAGTGGCTCGCGGCGACGCTGGCCGGGCTGCGTTGCCCTCTTGTGATCGTGCGCCCCGACGAGTTGCGCGACCATTTGCGCGCACTGGCAGAACGACTGCGAGTCATCGCCGACCGGCCGCTACGCCCTGAGGAGGAGTCTACTCTTGCGGAGTCTCTGCCTCCTGTGGGTCGATGACCTCGGTGCGCGCTGCCAGCAAAATCGGCGTCGCGCCCTCGATGCCCTTGAGCTCCTGTTGGCCACGTGGCACGAAGGTGACGCCCTCCACCTGGGGCGCAATATGAGCAATCCCCGTCGAGACCAGCACGTCGCCCGCGCCCGCCAGGCTGCACAGCCGCGACGCCCGATTCAGCGCTGCCCCACGGTAGCTGCCATCTTCCAGCGGGATTGGCTCGCCAACGTCCAGGCCGATGCCGATATATAACGGCAACTCGGGGTGAGCCTCGGTTTCGTCGGCACAGCGCGCCTGTAGCATGTGCGCCGCGTGCAACGCCCGCCGTGCGGAGGCAAAGACGGCAAGCACCTCGTCACCCCGCACCTCCACCACGCGCCCGTCGTGCTGGTCCACGATGCTGTGCGCCAGCTCGCCAAATCGCCCGGTCAGACGTGCCGCCGCGGCGTCGCCGTGCTCCTGGGTGAAGCGTGTATAGCCGCGAATATCGGCGATCATGAAGACGAGAATAGCCGCTGTGAACGCGGGACGTTGCGCGGCGGCGCCCTCCTTCTGTGACAATTTGCGCATCGTGAGAGACGCCAGGTCAGCGGCATCGAGCAGGTTCTCGCGGTCGTCTTTGTTCAAGCGTAGTGCCGTCGCCAGGGCGATGACCGTCTCCTTCGGCGGGGCGGGTCGCGCGCCACTCTCAATATCGCGCAGAACCGTGGGCGGAAGCTCTACCTCTGTCGCAAGTTCCTCGACAGACTTCCCCCGCAGCGTGCGAAAGTCGCGCAGTTGCTCGCCAAAGGAAGGCACGGGCAGACTGCCCAGGAAATCAGACATGTCGGGGATCTTTGGCAGCTTTTTCAGCCAGTCGGGCATATCAGGCATAGGTTGATTCCTTCCCTCAGGTTGCACGATGAGACACATTTACCCAGCGCATGCGCTAGCGTCATCATACAATTCTGGCAGATGCTCTCATATGCTCTCGGCGGCTGGCTCCGGTAGCAGCGCCCGCACCAGCGCATCCATCCCCGCGCCGAGCGAGCCCTTCACCAGCACGAGATCATCCGGCTTCAGATGTTCGCGCACGTATGCCGCTGCCTGCGCCTGAGCCGCCGCCAACGCTGCTTTGTCGTCCAGCGACGCGGGATAGTAGTGTATACGCTCGGCGGGCATTCCAGCGGCATAGGCGCCGTCACCTGTGGCACGCACCTCGCTGCCCACCAGCACCAGTTCGTCGACGCTGAAAGCGGCCGCCGCGCCCACCAGCGCGTGTTCGGATGGGGCGAATACGCCGAGTTCGAGCATATCGCCAAAGAGCAGCCAGCGGCGCGCATCCGGTTCCGCGTGGGCCTGACGCAGCAGATCAATTGCCGCCAACGCCGATTGCCGATTCGCGTTGTAGCTATCATCTACCAGCATCGCGCCGTTGAAGGTGTGATGAATCTCGCCGCGCCGCTTCGCCGGGCGGACCTCCGCGAGCGCATCGGCCACCGCCACCAGTGGCATCCCGCAACAGAGCGCCACACTTGCCGCCGCCAGCGCCGCGCTGATAGCATGGACACCTGGCAAATTCAACTGCACATCCGCCTGCTCTTCTTGATACGCCAGCGTGAATTGCATGCCGGTCAGCGGGTCGCCCATCGGATCGAGCGCGCGCACATCCGCCGATTCGCTCCGTCCAAAACGAATGATGCGCGCCTTGGTGTGTTCGGCCATCGCGCGCACGTCAGGATCATCGTCGTTGAGGATGGCGATATCCTCGGCGGTAAGCGCCTCCACGATCTCGCGCTCGCCCTTGATGACGTTCTCCAGGCTGCCAAAGTATTCCAGATGTTCTGGCCCGATGACGGTGACCACGCCAATGTGCGGCGGCGCAATCTGGCACAGCAGCGCCACCTCGCCGATGCGCTGCGCGCCCATCTCCAGCACGGCATATCGCTGTTCACCAGTCAGTCGCAGGATGGTCAGCGGCACACCCACCTCAGTGTTGAAGCTCCCCACGGGCTTGAGCGTCGGCGCGAGATGAGCCAGCAGCACTGCCGTCGCCTCTTTCACGGTGGTCTTGCCGTTACTCCCGGCGATGCCGATGACCTGCGTCGAAGGTTGGCGCGCAAGCCGTGCCTGAGCCAGCCGCTGCAAGGTTTCGACGGGATTGGCGACAACCAGTTGCGGGATGTTTTGACTGGTGGCGTAGGGATCGAGATGGGCGCAGAGTACAGCCCCGGCGCCCGCCCGCACCGCAGCCTCGATGAAGCGGTGGCCGTCGGTCTGCTCACCACGCAGCGCAATGAACAACTCGCCGCGCTGGATCAGACGACTATCGACGGCAGCGCCCGCGAACACCTCCGGCAGCGCGCCACCCTGCGGCGCGACGCTCGCCACCGCCAGCAACTCATCTCGCGTGAACACGATCGCATACCCCTGTTATAAAGTACTCCGCCCGCAGGACTTCCCTGGCAAGGGGAAGGTAAGGCGAAAAGCATATAAACCACTACACCCGCGACGGCACCCGGTAGCCATCGAGCCAGGCGGTGAGCGTGCGTCCAAAGTCATCTGGACGTTCTAAGAATGGCGAGTGGCCGCAATGGGTGAAGGCGACGACCCGGCCAGTGTGTATCTGGCGCACCGCCTGCAGCGCCGTACTGTAGGGAACCAGATGGTCGTGGTCGCCCCAGAGCAGCAACACGGGCATCTCAAGCTCCTTCAAGCGGCTGCGAAAGTCGAAATGTACACCGTTCAGGTTCACCCACTGATCGAACGCGCGGCCACCGCTCGGAATCACCTCTGGCTGCGACATGACGGCGTAGATGAAGTCGAAGAGCGGCCCGCGCTGTTTGGCGAGGTTGGCATCGTCGCGGTTGAGCACCCAGGCGAAGAACCGCGGCCCGAACCAGCGATTGAGCCGCTCGGGCTTGACGCGGAAGTAGAGGCGCACGTCGAACGGTGTCTCGATGCCCAAGCCACCGGAATCGATCAGTGCGAGGCGGCGCACCCGCTCGGGCGCATCCAACGCCACCGCCAGCGCCGTCAGCCCGCCCATGGAGTGTCCGGCGAGGTCCACCTGCGTCAGCCCCTGGTCATCTAGAAAGCCACGGAGCGCATCACGCCAGACGGCAACGGCATCGGCGGCGGTATGACCGGTAAACGGTGGTTTCGCGGAGAGTCCCCAGCCAGGCAGGTCGACCGCGATCACCCGATGCCCCGCCGCAAGCGCGGCAAATAGCGGCGTGAATACCGCACCTGCGTGTCCCCGGCCATGCACAAGCACCAGTGGTTCGCCCTCGCCACAGGTGAGATAATGCATGCGTACACCATTGACGCGCGTCTCGTGCCGCTCGACAGGTACACCAGCCGTGGCTAACAGCGCCTCTTCGGCGGCGGCAAGTGGTGGCGATACCTCGTCGGTGGCTGCCGGAACCGAAGCGGACATAATGCGCGTCTCCTTGCTGGTGGCCAGTGTGCGGCAGAATTCTTGCGGCAACTTCTTGCACCAGTATAACGCAGCAGGTGGAAAGGCATCCCGTGATGGCCCGGAAAGCAGCGGCAAAAGCGCCCAAGACCAACGCGATGCGCGCGCTGGACGCCCATAAGATACCGTATTCCACCTTTCTCTATCCAGAGACGATACACTCCGCCGACGAGGTGGCCGCGCTGCTAGAGGTGCCCGCTGGCCGTGTCTATAAAACGCTGGTGGTGTTGGCGGACGACAATCGCCACTTGCTCGTGATGGTTCCGGGCGACCGCGAGCTCGATCTGCGACGGCTGGCGCGCAGTGTCGGCGCGAAGTCGGCGCACATGGCCCTACAGCGCGACGCCGAGCGACTGACCGGGCTGAAAGTCGGCGGTATCTCGCCGCTGGCGTTGCTCGACAAGCGCTTCGAGATCTACCTGGATGACAGCGCCGTCGCGATGGACGATCTCTATCTCAATGGCGGGCAGCGCGGCATCAATCTGAACGTGCGCGTGAGCGATCTCGTGGCAATTACTGGCGCACGGCTGATCGCGGCCACAGTGCCCGCTTAGCGTCACCGGGGGAACGGCCAGCAACCTGAATGCTACGGCGAGTGGGCGAACGCACGCTCGGGTGGCGTTCTGGTTCCCCTCTCCCGCGAGGGGGAGGGGATAGGGGAGGGGGCCACTGCCCAAACAACAACGACTCACATGAAGTTGGTAGAACATCCAGGTGAAATCCTGGTGACGTGCGAACGCGAGTACACGTCTGGACCATAGGGCGGCGCGCGGCACATGCCACAGTGGCCCGCGCAGAGGCGCCTGCCAGGAGTATTCCAGGGGGTATGCTGGTTGCGCTTTCGGGGCCACGGCCCCTATAATGGCCTGGATGTGGGAGAGCGACTTACACGCGGAGGATTCTCGATGACAACGAACGTCACCGCATCGGCACCGGGCAGCGAGGCCCGCACGATGGATCCGGTTGAATTGTATCGAACGATGGTCATGGCGCGCACGATGAATGATGTGCTCAAGGCGCGCAAGACACAAGGCCGATTCCCGTTCTACATTGGCTGCGCTGGCCACGAATCGATGGCGGCGGTGGTTGCCGCGCTCGACGAAGAAGACTGGCTTTCGTTCTATTATCGCGATCTGGCGGGCTGGCTCCAACGGACCAAAGATATTCACGCCGTGCTGCGCGCCGCCTATTCGCGTGAGACCGACCAGATGTGCAGCGGCCGCAACATGCCCTCACACTATAGCAGCCGGAAGTTCCACGTCTTGCCAGCATTTAGCGAGGTGGGCGGGCTTGCCCCATTCGCGGGCGGCGTTGGCTGGGCATTCAAGCGGGACGGCAGCAACCGTGTCGTGCTCTTCTCCGGTGGCGATGGCACCGCCGCAACGAACGACTTCAACGTGCTGCTGCGCCAGGCGACTGTCCACAAATTGCCCGTGCTCATCACCATCTGGAACAACCACTGGGCCATCATGACTGAGCAGCAGGCACAGTGGGCGGGCGACCTGACGGCGCAGGTGCGCGCGATGGACGCCATCGCCGTGGACGTAGATGCCGTGAACCCCATCGAGGTCTACGAGACAGCGCGCCAGTTGGCGGCGCGGCTGCGCAATGGTGAGGGACCCGTCTTCATGCACATGCACTGCGGCCTGCTCGAAGCGCACTCCAGCAGCACCGACATCCGTCGCTACCGCACGCGCGAAGAGATCGAAGAGACGACCCGCACCAAAGATCCAGTCAAGCGTATGGGCGAGATGCTGGTAGAGCGCGGACAATTGACGGCGGAGGACATCGAGCGCATTCGTGATGAGGCAAAGGCGCAGATAGATGCCGCTGAGGAACAGGTGCTCTCCGAGCCAGAAGTGCCCGCTGGCCGCGTGATGGCGCGTGTGATCGAGATGCCCGCCATGCCGCCGCAAGCGCCGACCGAAGCCACGCGCAAGATTCCGATGATCGAGGCCGTCAACGACGCGCTGGTCGAGATCGTGAAGCGCGATCCTGGTTTCTTCGTCTTCGGGCAGGATGTCGGCAGCTCGACGGGTGGCGTCTTCAACGCGACGCAGCGGCTGATGAAGGAATATCCGGGTACGGCGATCAGTAGCGCGCTCAACGAGCAGTTCATTGCTGGAATCGCCGCTGGATGCAGCATGGCCGACGATAAGGCCCGCTGTGGCGAGGTGCAGTTCGTGGACTACCATCAGTCGGCGACACAGACGATCCGGCTGGCGGCGCGCATTTACTACCAGTCCTTTGGCGACTGGAACTGCCCGATGATTCTGCGGATGAAGGCGGGCTCAGGCGGCGGCGGCCCTATCTCCGATAGCGGCGCGGCTGGGGGCGGCGCGTTCGGCCACTCCAACGCAGGAGAACAATGGTTCACTAACGTTCCGGGGCTGATTACGGTCTGCCCATCGAATCCCTATGACGCGAAAGGGCTGCTGATCGAGGCATCGCAGACACGGTCGCCCGTCATCTTCCTGGAACGCGGACGCCTGTATCGCGCCGATGTGCCCAGCGCGACCAAGGGCGGCGCACCCATCCCAGAACTGGCCGAACTCTGGAATGTGCCTGACGGCTATTTCAGCGAGCCGTTCGGCAAGGCGCGCACCATTCGCTTCGGCAGCGGCGCGCCTGTCGCCACGGTCGTCTCGTGGGGCATGATGTTCCTGGAATCCGCGATTGCGGCGGCCCGGTTCGTCGAGGCACATGGCGGCGCAGTGGACGTGATCGATCTGCGCACGCTCGCGCCGTTTGACACAGAGGCGATTCGCGCTTCGGTGAAAGAGACAAATCGCGCCATTGTGGTCACTGAGGAACCTGATCTGACGAGCTTTGGCCGTCACATCCATTCCTGGATCGCCGAGAACTTCTTCTGGGATCTCGATACCGCGCCAGTGCTCGTCACAGCGGTTGCCGCGCCCGCGGTGCCCTACAACGCGCCCGAAGAGACGGAGTTCTACCCGACGGCCGACAATATCGTCGCCACCCTGGAGCGCTTCAACCGCGAGTAGACGGGGGCGGAACCTCTCCCCCTACCCCCTCCCCTACGTGGGGAGGGGTCTCGCTATGTGCGTGTGCCACTTTCGGGGGAGCGGGATATTCGCCGGGACATGTATCCGGTGATTGTGCGGCGAACGCTGGGCGCAAGCATCGCGCGGATGGCGGTCTG
>DAHUXT010000389.1 GCA_027307065.1 Ktedonobacteria bacterium | reverse complement strand
ATTTATCTGGAAGCCGATCTCTTCAACTCCAACGTGCGCCCGGCCATCAACGTGGGCCTTTCGGTAAGCCGCGTGGGCGGCAGCGCGCAAATCAAGGCCATGCGTCAGATCGCCGGCACGCTGCGGCTGGACCTGGCGCAATATCGCGAGCTGGCGGCCTTCGCGCAGTTCGGCTCCGACCTCGACAATGCGACCAAGTCGCGCATCGATCGCGGCCAGCGCCAGCAAGAGATTCTGAAGCAGCGCCAGTATCAGCCGATGTCGGTGGAGCATCAGATTATGATCATCCACGCCGCGGCCAAAGGCTACCTGGACGCTGTGCCGGTCGAGAAGGTGTCCGAGTGGGAGGACCAGTTCCACCAGTACATGGACGCCAGCTACAGCAAACTGGTGCAGAGCATCCAGCATCAGACCGTCGCGGAGAACAAGAAGATCACCGACGAACAGTTCGCCCAGTTAGACGCCGCGATCGCCGAGTATCAGAAAGTGGCGCCGCGCTAGTGCCGCCGGGTTCCAGACAGCGGTGAGCTGCCTCCGTCTGGAACTCCCCTGGAGGGAAGAATGGCTACAGCCAGAGAAATTCGGCGGCGCATTCGGTCAGTCAAGAACGTCGCGCAGATTACGCGTGCCGTACAGATGGTGGCCAGCAGCAAGATGCGCCGCGCACAGGATCGCGTGGTGTCGTCGCGTCCGTATTCCGATGAGTTGATGAAGCTCGTGGCGCGTCTGGCGAACCAGGCGGGCGATGAGGAAGATCTGCCGCTGATGATGTCGCGTCCGGTCAAGCGTGTCGGCGTGGTGGTCATCTCACCCGACCGCGGGCTGGCAGGCGGACTTCCCGGCAACATCAACCGGCGGGTGGCGCAGCTTGGCGGCGAATTGCGTCGCGAGGCCGCGAATCCCACGTTGCCTATTTCGTATATCGCCGTCGGGCGCCGTGGTCGCGACTTTCTGGCGCGCAGCCAGCAGCCGCTGATCGCGGAGTTCACGAACCTCGGCGACCAGCCCGCCCTGGCGGACGTCCGGGCGATTGCGCGCGCCGTCACCGACGCCTACATCAACGGCGAGGTCGACCGCGTGCTGCTGGTCTATCCGAAGTTCGTCTCGACCGTCGTGCAGACGCCGACCGTCATCCAACTGCTCCCCGTGGAGCCGCCGGAAACGGCCGAAACGAACGGCCCGACGCCGCAATATATCTACGAGCCGAGTGCAGGCGCGATCTTCGCGGCACTGCTGCCGCGCTATGTCGAGACATTGATCTACCAGCCGCTGCTGGAGAACGTCGCCAGCTTCTACTCGGCGCAGATGGTCGCGATGAAAAACGCTACCGACAATGCGACCGAACTGGTAGATGATCTGACGCTTACCTATAACAAAGCACGCCAGACGGCCATTACCACCCAGATTCTGGAAGTGGTGGCCGGAGCCAGCGCCTGACGCTGGAGGAACGCGAGGAGAATCATGGCTGCACCAACGAGCGCCCGCACCGAGGGAACTGTTACCCAGGTGCTCGGCAATGTCGTAGATATCGAGTTCCCGGCAGAGAGTCTGCCGGCCATCTATAACGCCGTCGAGATTCCGATGGATGGTCAGGATCTTCCCCTGACGCTGGAAGTCGAGCAGTTGCTCGGCAATAACTGGGTGCGCTGCGTCGGCATGGGCCCGACAGACGGCCTGAGCCGTGGCAAGAAAGCGTATGACACCGGCGGCCCCATCACCATGCCCGTTGGCGAGGGGACGTTGGGGCGCATCTTCAACGTGCTTGGCCAGCCGGTGGATAATATGCCCGCCCCCGAAGGCGCCGTGCGTCTGCCGATTCACCGCAACGCCCCTGGCATCGAGGAACAGGCCACCAAGACCGAGGTGCTGGTGACCGGCATCAAGGTCATCGACCTGATCGCGCCGTTCATGCGCGGCGGCAAAATCGGCACGTTTGGCGGCGCCGGTGTCGGCAAGACCGTCATTATTCAGGAGCTGATCAACAACATCGCCAAAGAGTCCGGCGGCTACTCGGTCTTTGCCGGTGTGGGCGAGCGTACCCGCGAAGGCAATGACATCTACCACGAAATGACCGACGCGGGCGTGCTGGATAAGCTGGCGATGGTCTTTGGCCAGATGAACGAGCCGCCGGGCGCGCGTCTGCGGGTGGCGCTTTCGGGCCTGACGATCGCGGAGTACTTCCGTGACCAGGAAGGCCGCGACGTGCTGCTCTTCATCGACAACATCTTCCGCTTCACCCAGGCGGGCGCTGAGGTCTCCGCGCTGCTGGGCCGCATGCCGAGCGCGGTGGGCTACCAGCCAAACCTCGCCGAGGAGATGGGCCAGCTCCAGGAGCGCATCACCTCCACCAAGAAGGGGTCGATCACGTCGATGCAGGCGGTCTACGTTCCCGCCGACGACTACACCGACCCAGCCCCAGCGGCGACCTTCGCCCACCTCGACTCGACCATCGTGCTGGAGCGCGGCCTGACTGAGAAGGGCATCTACCCAGCAGTGGATCCGCTCGCCTCAACCAGCCGCATCCTCGATCCGCAGGTGGTCGGCCAGGAGCACTACGAGGTCGCGCAGGAGGTCAAGCGGGTGCTGCAGCGCTACAAGGACCTGCAGGACATCATCGCCATTCTCGGTATCGACGAGCTTTCCGACGAAGACAAGCTGGCCGTTTCGCGCGCCCGCAAAATCCAGAAGTTCCTCTCGCAGCCCTTCCACGTGGCCGAGCAGTTCACCGGCGCGCCGGGGCGCTTCGTCAAGATTGAAGACACGGTCAAAGGCTTCAAGGAAATCAACGAAGGCAAGTACGACGACATTCCGGAGCAGGCGTTTTACATGAAGGGCACGATCGACGAAGTGCTAGAAGCGGCGAAGAAGATGAAGGCGGCAGCGTA
>DAHUXT010000388.1 GCA_027307065.1 Ktedonobacteria bacterium | reverse complement strand
ACCAGGACTACACAGGCTTGCCCGCACCGATCACGGTCGATGCGCGCGCATTCTATGGGTTCCATCCACAGAACGCCATTGTGCTGACCAACAACTGGTATATCTACAACTATATCCTCTGGCCGCTGAACGATCCGACGCTGCGTGGCGCGACAGTCTATGCGTATGCTCCCGTACCCGATGCGGTGCAGCGGCTGCATCGTGAGTATCCGGGCCGCGTGCTCTATATGGCGCAGGTCGCGCCTGATGGCGCAGTCACATTTCTGCGGGTGTGAGACGTGCCAACTAGTGGGTTGACGTAAACCGTTTGCTTTGGCATACTGGCGGCACGTGTGAGTAGTGTTTCTAGGAAATGATACCAAACGTTGACAAATGTGTACAGATATGCGTCACTGTGTGCATGAAACTCAGTCAGTATGCCAAGCAACAAGGCATCAGTTATCGTACTGCACTGCGATGGTTCCGAGCAGGCGCCATCAAGGGCTATCAAGCGCCCACTGGCACCATCGTCGTGACCGAAGGCGAGCCGCCGCCTGCGACGCGCCCGGAGAAGGTCGCCATCTATGCGCGCGTCTCCTCTGCCGAGCACAAAGAGAATTTGGAGTGGCAGGCAGCGCGTCTCACAGAGTACTGCGCCGCTCGTGGCTACCAGATAGCACAGGTGGTCAAAGAGATCGCCTCTGGCGCCAACGACAGCCGTCCCAAACTGCTGACGCTGCTCAAAGACACGGCGACGACACGCATTGTGGTCGAGCATCGAGATCGCCTCACGCGCTTTGGCTTTCACTACCTCCAGACCCTCCTGGAAGCACAGGGACGTCAGGTAGAGGTGGTCAACCGAGCAGAGAACGACACGGAAGACCTTATCGCCGATCTGGTGGCGATTGTCTATTCGTTCACGGCGCGGCTTTATGGGCAGCGCCGGGCCAAGCGCAAGACCGAGCGCATTGCCGCTGAATTGCGTGGGGAGGTGGACAGCGATGCAGCTTGTTGAGCAGCATGTCATCCATAGAACCGACCCGCGCTTCAAGGCAATAGACGCGGCGGCCTTCGCGTCCAAGAACCTCTACAATGCGGCCAACTACCTCGTGCGGCAGTCCTTCATCCACGCGGGCGTCTATCTCCCCTCGGCTGCGGTCTACCATCGCATCAAGGACCATGAGGCTTACTCCGCCCTGCCACGCAAGGTGAGTAATGATGTGCTGCGCCAACTCGAGAGAAACTGGCGCGCGTTCTTCCAGGCGCTTGCGGCCTGGCAGGCAGACCCCTCGAAGTTCCTGGGACGGCCCAAGCTACCGGGGTACCAGGACAAGCAGACGGGGCGTAACCTCTTGATCTATGACATTCAGGCGCTCAGCGCGCCGGGGTTACGTGGAGGGGAGGTTATCCCGTCCCAGTTACGCATCTGCATTCCCACCAGGCAAACCACCGTCAAACAGGTGCGAATCGTGCCGCGTAAGGGTTACTATGTCGTGGAGGTCGTCTATGAGCGCGAGCCGGTCCTGGCTGCTGTCAACCCTGCTCTGCATGCAGTCGTAGACATTGGTCTCAACAACTTGGCCACGATAGTTTCAGACAAAGCGGGCTTCGTCCCGCGCATCGTCAACGGTCGCCCGGTCAAGTCGATCAACCAGTTCTACAACAAGCACAAAGCGAAGCTGCGATCTCGGTTGGGCCATCCCGGCACGACAGCACAGATGGAGCGGCTGACCGCCCACCGCATGCGGCAGATTGACCATTACCTGCACACGGCCTCTCGCCGCCTTATTGATCTGCTGGTGGCCGAGGGCATCGGGACGCTGTGTATCGGCAAAAATCCGCTGTGGAAGCAGGACGTGGGCATGGGGAAGCGGAACAACCAAAACTTCGTGAGCGTCCCCCATGCGCGCTTCATCGAGATGTTGACCTACAAAGCTGAACTGGTGGGCATCCAAGTCATCGTGACCGAGGAGAGCTACACCAGCAAGGCCAGCTTCCTCGATGCCGACCCGCTGCCCGTCTATGATGCTCAGCGGCAGGGCTCGCCTATTTTCAGCGGCAAGCGGCTAAAGCGGGGGCTGTATCAGGCAGCGGATGGTAGGCGACTGAATGCCGATGTGAATGGCGCCTACAACATTGTGCGCAAAGTACTCCCCGACGCCTTTGGCAAGGGGATAGCGGGTGCGGCAGTTCACCCCGTACGGCTCCTCGTGCGAACGAAGCGCGTGGCGTAATTGTCATCGTTCTTCGATACTGTACAGTGTCTGAGAGACACGGAGCGACGACGCCATTATGACGCCAGTGCCGCCACCTTCCCCAGTGCCGGACAGCGATGATGCTGTCTCTGCTCGCCATCCGCGATTCACCGTGCCTGCTCGTAGAATCGCCCTGCTGCTCTTGAATGTGCCTCTCCTTGCGATCTTTATGCTTATTTGGGCTACGCAGCCCTCAAGACAACTTGTGCAGGGAGCTCAGTCGCCACCGACCGCGACATCTGGAGTGTCATCGACATGTGCGCCTGACGTCGGGGGATCCCCAGTCGCGACGACCAAAGCAACTGGCGGGTCTGGGGGCCACTCGACGGCCACGCCACGCCCGCCAACCGCGACGGCAACGTCAGCTTCTACCGCAACGCCCGTTGCCACAGCTACTATCGCGCCCTCGCCGACGCCTGATCCGACCATCCCGCCGCACCAGGGGTGATCGTTCGGGGTGCGCCGACGAGACCGGGCATGTGGCCGCTACTTGCTCGACATCTGTCCCCGAATGAGCGTGTAGAATACCGCGATGATGATGGCGCCCAAAAGCGTGGCGATGATCCGAACACCCTCCAGTTGGAAGTCGAAGGGAAACTTGACGAACGCGGAAAACAGATACGCGCCGATGAGAGTAATGAGGACGGCGGTGAACAATCCACCGGCTTTACTCTTGGTGAGACGTT
>DAHUXT010000387.1 GCA_027307065.1 Ktedonobacteria bacterium | reverse complement strand
TGCCCGCCGGACAGCCTGCCCGCGCGCCGCTTCAGCGGAATCCTCAGCTTCTGCATGCGTGCCCGCGCCAGGGCGTCATCCCAGCGCGGATTCAGCTTGCGCCCCAGCGTCAGCAACTCCTCCACCGTGAAGCCCTTGTACAGCGGGTGATCCTGCGCCACAAAGCCCAGGCGCGGCAGCGCCTCAGTGGGCTGGCCGCGTGGCGACAGGCCAAAGACCTGCACGCTGCCCGCCGTCGGCTCCAGCAGGCCAGCCGCCAGATGCAGCAGCGTCGTCTTGCCCGCGCCGTTCGGGCCGACGAGTGCCGCCACGCGACCAGTGGGCAGTTGGAACGAGCAGTCACGCAACGCCCAGGTATGGCCATAGCGCCTCCCCAATCCCGACGCGTCCAATGCATGATTCGCGGTCGTCATTCGAGTTCCTCTCCTTCGTCGTAGGGTATTGGTGCCTACGATGGCCACGGTAGCCGTCCAACATGACCGGCACATGACGCCGCCTGTCATCTGATTGTCATTATCGTGTGCCATACTGAACTGAACCCGACTGAGCCGATGCTCGCCGCTGTCGGGGCCAATCACTGGGGAGTCTGTAGCATGCGCATTTTGCTCGTCGAAGATGACACCCGCCTGAGCGCGGCACTCGCAGCCAGCCTGGGCGACGCCGGATACGCGGTGGATGTCGTCGCCGATGGCGAACAGGCAGAGCTATTCGCTAACGCCGCACCCTACGATGGCATCATCCTGGATGTGATGCTGCCGAAGCGCGATGGCGTGCTGGTCTGCCGCACCCTGCGCGGACGCGGCGACAGGACACCGATCCTGATGCTCACCGCCCGCGACCTGGTCGACGATCGCGTCGCCGGGCTGGACGCCGGCGCCGACGACTACCTGGTCAAGCCGTTCGCGCTTCACGAATTGCTGGCGCGGCTGCGTGCCCTGCTGAGGCGCAACGCCCCAAGTAAAACCGGCGCGCTCATCCTGGGCGACCTCATCGCCGATCCCGCGACTCACGCCGTCACCCGCGCCGGGCAGCCCATCCTGCTCTCGACACGCGAATTCGCCTTGCTCGAATATTTGCTGCGTCATCCCCGGCAAATCCTGACCCGCGAGATGATCGAGTCGCATATCTGGAACTACGATTTCATGGGCGCGTCAAATGTGGTGGATGTGTATGTGCGCCGCCTCCGCCGCAAGATTGACGACCCATTTCCGACGAAGATGATCGAGACGGCGCGGGGCCTTGGTTATCGCATACGGCCACCAGAGGTGCTGGAGCCTGGTTCATGGGACAGATCACGCGAGGAATCATGTTGAACGTGCGGCTTGCCAGGTTCTTCAAGAGCGTGCGCTTTCATCTCACACTGTGGTATCTCGCTGTGCTGGCGATTATCCTGGTCGCGTTCGGCCTCACCGTCTATCTCAGCGAGCAGCACGCCCTTTCGGTGCAATTTGACGACCTGCTGCGCGCACGCATCCAGCAGGTAGCGCTGACCTACGATACGACGACGCAACAACTGGATATCAGCGTGCCCACATCCAGAAAGCCCGCCGAAGCGAGCACCATCAGCACGGCCACACGTGGGCTAAACATCAACGAAGTGGGCGTGCTGCTCTCGCCACAGGGACAGGTCCTCCAGGTGCTCGGCGGTCTGAGCCCCGCCAGCGCCACTGGCATTGCCACACTCACCCTCAAGGCATCGGCTGACACGTCTCGTGGGTATCTGGTCCCGTTGCCCGGCGAAACGCTCACCCTGATCACCAGCGGCAAACCGTCCGACTATAGCCTCATGAGCATGGCGATTTTTCGGCAGCAGCAGGTAGTGGCCTATCTCACCTTCGGCGCGCCATCGAACAATGCGCAGCAACTCTCGACGCTCGCTACAACGCTGCTGGTGGCTGGGGCGGCGGTGCTGCTGCTTGCCGCGCTGGGAGGCTTCTGGCTTGCCGGGCGGGCAATGCGACCGATTCAGGCGATCACCGCGACAGCCCGCCAGATTGGCGCGAGCGACCTCAGCCGCCGAATCGCCCTGCGACGACGCGATGAATTGGGTGAGCTTGCCGGAACCTTCGACCAGATGCTCGACCGGCTGGAGAAGGCGTTTGCTCGGCAGCGCCAATTTACCGCCGACGCGAGCCACGAGCTACGTACACCGCTGACTATCATCGAGCTCAAAGTGAGTCGTCTGCTGCAGCAACCCGACCTGCCTGAGACCGAGCACGCCGCCCTCATCACAATCCAGCAGGAGCGCCAGCACATGACCGATCTGGTGGATGACCTGCTGTTTATGGCACGAGCCGACACCGGACACTCCACCGAGCCGCGCGATCTGGTATTTCTGGATGCGCTTATCCTCGACATCGCCGAACGGTTCGAGCCGATGGCTCAGCAGCGCGCGCTGCGCATCGAGGTAGGCGAGCTGCCCGATCTGGCCACCTACGGCGATCGTCTCTCGTTGGCGCGGATGCTCGGAAATCTCGTCGAGAACGCGCTGAAGTATAGTGGTTCGGCTGGCTGTCGCGTCCAGATCGCGCTGGCACCCTGCGAACGGGACGGCGTCCACTGGGCGCGGCTGACAGTAAGCGATGATGGCCCAGGAATCGCCGCAAGAGACCTGCCACATGTCTTCGAGCGCTTCTACCGTGCGGACGCCGCGCGCACACACTCCACAGGTTCAGACGAGGCCAGCGCGCGGGCGGGCAGTGGCCTGGGACTGGCTATCGCCCGTTGGATTGCCGAGGCACATGGCGGCGCCATCACCCTCGACTCCACCATCGGCAAGGGTACCGCGGTCACCATCACACTGCCGCTCGCCAGCGCCAGCACCTCACCGTCAGCGTAGCTGCTTCGTGAGTTGGTCGGCGATGCGTGTTGGCTCGGGTAGACGATAGCCACGCGTACAGCGAAGCACGACCTCGACAGC
>DAHUXT010000386.1 GCA_027307065.1 Ktedonobacteria bacterium | reverse complement strand
GATGCACCGCCCGCACCGCCTCCACCAACTCGCGCCCGCGCACATCCTTCAGCAGAAAGCCAGCCGCGCCAGCGTCGATCAGCTTCAGCACGTATTGCGTGTCGTCGTGCGCGGTGAGCGCCAGCACGGCCAACTGCGGCGCTCGCGCCTTGATCTGGCGCGTCGCCTCGATGCCGTTCATCACCGGCATGGCGACATCCATGATGACTACATCGGGCTTGAGCCGCTCGGCTTCGGCGACCGCTGTCGCGCCATCGCCCGCCTCGGCGATCACCCGCAGGTCGGGTTCAGCTTCGAGCAGGCGGCGGGTGCCTTCGCGCACCAGCACATGGTCATCGGCGAGCATGACGCGAATCGGCTCGCCAGTCTCGATGCTGGCATCGGTGAGTCCAGGCTGCGCATCGGGATTCTCGGAATCGGCACTCTGCGTTTTGCGTGCCATCGTCTCATCCTCTTTCATGAGCACTCCCGCCATGTCATCAGCGGATCGTGCCCTCGCGATTCGGATCGTATTCATGCGCAGCCTCCAATGGTGCTGAGATCTCGCCGGGGCATAGGATGCGTCCAGGATATAGAACGCCCTACCTTACCATGGATTCTACACGAGACATTGGGAGAATTGCGCTACCACATTATACCTGCGATTCATACCTAGTGGTGTGCGTGCGGTTGCTGAGCGGCGCTTATCTATTCAACCATGCCGCGCTGCCTGCATACGCGCCAGTTCCCCGCGTTCGCACACGTCCGTGGATACTTATCCGGGTTCACGTCACTGGATGAAACACATGAGCCAAATACGAGAAAAGGACTGTTTGCAGACACAACGCACTATCGTAGACTGGCATCTGGCCAACCGTTCGCCGTCGTTGGAGGCGTGCGCTGGCGCAGGAGAGGAGAACGTCTTGAAGTTTCGGTGGTCATACATCGCCGCGGTGGTGATGGCGGCAGCCGCCATCGCTGCGTGGTTCTTCAACAAATCAGGTAGCTACGCGGGCCAACTGGAATATTGGGGATTTGGGCTGGCGCTCGCCGCGCTGATCCCTCTCGCGCAGGCCATCAACGACGTCACCGAGAGCCTCGCACCCTATCTTGGCAAAGTGGCGCGTGGGCTGATCGAGGCGACGTTCAGCAATGTGCCTGAAATTGCCATTGGTGTGTTTCTCTTGATCAAGGCGCACGAAAGCGCGACGCTGCTCGACACCAATTTCGTGATTATCCGCGGCCTGTTGATCGGCTCGGTCATCAATAACGCGCTGCTGGTGCTTGGCTCGTCGGTCACGTTTGGCGCGCTACGCAACGGGCGCATGAAGTTCGACGCCGACCAGGCGGCTGGCTTCGCCTCGATGCTGGCGCTTGCCGTCGTCGGTCTGGCGCTGCCCACCCTGGCGGCTGGCTTCGCCAAAGTGCATTCCGCCGGGAACGAGGAAGCCGCCAGCCTCGTCGTAAGCGCCATTCTCCTCTTCACGTACGTGATGTACGTCGGCGCCAGCACCTTTGGCTGGGGCGAAAAAGTGCGCTCGACCCCCAAGAAAGGGTCGGCTGACGGCAAAGGCGAAGGCGAAGGCGAGGAAGAAGAGGTCGAGGACGAAGAGACGCGCAAGCGCATGGAGGCGGATGCGGCCGAGGCCGAGAGGCACGCCCGCGCCCGCGCCCGCCGCCACGAACTGCGCCGCGAAAAGCCGCTGGCCATACCCATTGGGTTTCTCGCGCTGGCGTTCTTCACCGGCATCATCGCCCTGATGGCCTATCTCTTCGTCGGCGTCACCGATAACGTCATCGCAAAGACGCCGCTGACACCGCTTTCGGTCGGCCTGATTCTCTTCCCGATTGTCTGCAACCTCGGCGAATTGATCGCCGCGTTCCGTGGATCCTGGGCCAACGATATGGACTCCGCGATGAACGTCGCGGCGGGCTCCAGTGTGCAGGTGCCGCTCTTCGTCACGCCAGCGCTGGTCTTCATCAGCGCCATCCTCGCCGGAGCCGCCGCGGGCAATGTACTGACACTCATCTTCAACCCGATCGAGTTGATCGTCGTCGGGCTGGTCACCTTCGTCTACGCGCTGGTGAACCTGGACGGCGAGACGACCTGGCTGGAGGGCGTGCAATTGCTCGCCTTTTACCTGATGATCGCCGTCACCGCGTTTGTGCTGCCGGGCCGCTGAGCGTGCGAATGCCCACCGAACGCCACTGCCTCTCCTGGCCCATGGGAGAGGCGGTCCTTTTGTGGAGAGCAATCTGGCCAGGCGATGGCGCTTTACAGGCGCTCCTGGTTCACGGTATTATGGACCACACAGTTCACAATGCAGTTCACAATCGAGCGAGTACCGTGGAAAGAGACGTATGGGCCGACCAAGCGACGCCAGGCAGCGGCTGATCGAGGCGAACCTGCGGCTGGTCATCTCGATCGCGCGCCGCTACACCAACTCTGGTGTGCCGCTGATCGACCTGATTCAGGAAGGCAATCTCGGCCTGATGCGCGCCGCCGAGAAGTTTGACTGGCGCCGTGGGACCCACTTCGGCACCTATGCGACCTGGTGGATTCGCCAGGCCATCAGCCGCGCCGCCGGTGAGCAGTCGCGTCTGATTCACCTGCCCGAGCACGTCTCGACTCGCCTGCGCAAGGTGCGCCGTGTCGCTTCGCAGCTCTCACAGGAGAATGGTGGCGATCCGCTACCAGAGCAGATCGCTGAGGCATCGGGCCTGGCCATCACCGAAGTGGATGATCTGCTGCATATCACTGAGCAGCCCGTCTCACTCGATACCCCCGCCGACGTCGATAACCGCCTCGCGCTCTCCGATACGCTCGAAGATCCCGGCGTGCAGACACCCGCCGATATCGCGTCGCAGCATCTGCTGGGCGAAGAGTTGCATCGCGCGCTCTCGCAACTGACCAGCCGCGAGCGGTCCGTCGTCATTCTGCGCTA
>DAHUXT010000385.1 GCA_027307065.1 Ktedonobacteria bacterium | reverse complement strand
GAATTCATCAACCCGCTGCTGATCAAGGATACGATGCTCACGCTCACGTTCACTCGCAGCTAGACCAGTAGTACCTTCTGTCGCGCCGTCTGCCGGGCAGCGCAAGGCTGGCTTATACTGGGGCGTAGCCCAGAACAGGCGCCAATCGTGTGTTGAGTGCCGCCCGCGAGCCAGGATGGACTGAGATTGAATCCGCCGGGGAAGGCGATGCCTGGGACAACTGGCTGCAGCATATACGCTGGGGCGAGTGGACTGATTCACTGGCAGGATACATCAGGAGAGATGCCGTGCCTTTGGGAAACATTGATGGCGTTGTGGTTCATCCGCTTGCCCGTCACGCCGACGACCGTGGCTACTTCGAAGAACTGATACGCGTGACAGACGATTTCTTTCATGAGGGATTCGGTCAGCTCAGCCACTCGAAGATGTATCCAGGCGTCGTCAAGGCGTGGCATATCCACAAGACCCAGATCGACTGGTGGTACGTCGCGTTTGGGCGGCTGCGTGTGGCGCTACATGACAAGCGCGAGGGGTCGCCGACACGCGGCGTCACGCAGGAAATCGCCCTTGGCGACGACCTACCGCCCGCCGTGCTCAAGATTCCCCCTGGCGTCGCCCACGGCTGCCGCGTTATCGGCGAGACGCCCGCGCACCTCTTCTATGTGACATCCTGCACGTATAATCCTGACGAGGAAGGTCGCATCAGCTTCGACGACGCCGAGATTGGCTACGACTGGCTGAGTGGGCCGCCCATCAAATAGACATCCGAGGCATACGGGCACATGGTATCCACAGGGGTGCGGGAGGAAGCGGAGCGAGCATGAAAGGTCTGATCCTGAGCGGCGGCAAGGGAACGCGACTGCGGCCGCTCACCTATACGCGCGCCAAGCAACTGCTGCCCCTAGCCAACAAGCCCGTGCTGTTCTACGCCATCGAATCGCTGCTCGAGGCGGGCATTCGCGACATCGGCATCATCGTCGGCGACACCTTTGCCGAGATCGAGGCAACCGTGCGCGAGGCGCAATCCAGTTGGCCGGAAGACACGAAGATCACGTTCATCCAGCAGGACGCACCGCTCGGGCTGGCGCATGCCGTCAAGACCGCGCAACCGTTTCTCGGCGACGACCGCTTCGTGATGTTTCTCGGCGACAACCTGATTGGCGAGTCACTGGCGGAGCGCGTCCGCGAGTTCGACGCGCCAGGCTGCCCCTACAGGTGCCACATCCTGTTGGCGGAGGTGGAAGACCCCAGCCAGTTTGGCATCGCCGAACTTGAGCCGATGCCCGCGCACAACCCCGCCCCGGTAGATGCGCCAGCGCTGGTGCGCGTGCGCCGGCTGATCGAGAAGCCGAAGCGGCCGCCGAGCAATCTGGCGCTGGTTGGCGTCTATTTCTTCGACCCAACGATCTTTACCGCCGCCGACGCGATCAGGCCATCCACGCGCGGCGAGTTGGAGATCACCGACGCCATCCAATGGCTGATCGACGCGGGCCATGACGTGCGTGCCCAGCGACTCTCGGGGTATTGGATCGATACCGGCAAGATGGAAGATATTCTCGATGCCAATCGCCAGGTGTTGCTCAATATGACAGAGTCGATCGCGCCAACGGCACGCATCTCGGAAGACTCGTCACTCACGGGCATCGTCGTCATCGAGGATGGCGCGGTCATCGAGAATAGCGTGATACGCGGGCCAGCGATCATCGGCGCGCGCACGACCCTGCGCAACGCCTATGTCGGGCCGTTCACATCGATCTACCATGATGTCGTGATCGAGACGTGCGAGATCGAGTTCAGCATCGTGCTGGAACATAGCGTGGTCAGCAATGTGCGGGGACGAATCGAGGAAAGTCTCATTGGTCGCCACGCGGAGGTGCATACGTCTGCACTCAAGCCACGCGCCCACAAGCTGATGCTCGGCGATCATAGCCGCGTGGGCATCTTGCCGTCGTGATGGGGCCGGAGCGCGTTCTATGGATGGCATGGCTTTTGCCGTTGACAGTGCTGCCACCCAAACGAGAGCGATAACTGACAATACAGCGACACAGCGGAAGGACAGGATTCTCGCATGCAGCGAACGATCTTTGTGACCGGCGGAGCCGGATTCATCGGCAGTGGCTTCGTCCGCTATCTGCTTGCGACACAGCCTGATGTGCGCGTCGTCGTCTTCGACAAGCTGACCTATGCGGGAAATCTGGAGAACCTGACTCCCGTCAGCGACGATGCCCGATTCCGTTTCGTGCGCGGCGATATCTGTGACGCGATGGCGGTACGCGAGCAGATGAAGGGCTGCGACGCGGTGGTCAATTTCGCCGCCGAGACGCATGTGGACCGCTCCATCGTCGACCCAGGCGCGTTCGTCAAAACCGATGTCGAGGGAACCTACACGCTGCTCGAAGCGGCGCGTGAGGCGGGTATCGAGCGGTTCATCCAGATCAGCACCGACGAGGTCTACGGAAACGCTGAGGCGCCCGACGGCACGAGTCGTCCCTCACTCGAAACGGACGCGCTCAAGCCGCTCTCGCCCTATGCCGCCAGCAAAGCGGGTGCCGATCGATTGGCGTTTTCGTACTGGGCGACGTACGGCCTGCCAGTGGTGGTGACCCGCTGCTCCAACAACTACGGCCCGTATCAGTATCCCGAAAAGCAGCTTCCGCTCTTCATCGCCAACGCGCTGGCCGACCGCCAGCTGCCCGTCTATGGCGATGGCCGCAACACCCGCGACTGGATTCATGTGGACGATCACTGCGCGGCGCTGGTCGCCATCCTCGACGCCCCTGCCGAGCAGGTAGTTGGCGAGGTCTTCAACGTCGGCAGCGATGAGGAGCGCAGCATCTTGCAGAACGCGCGCACGGTGCTGGCGGCGCTGGGCAAACCGGAGAGCCTGATTGCCTATGTACCCGATCGTCTTGGCCATGTGCGGCGTCACGCCGTCAACTCGGCCAAGCT
>DAHUXT010000384.1 GCA_027307065.1 Ktedonobacteria bacterium | reverse complement strand
CGTCCGTTCGACGACCCAGCGGCGTGGTAGGACGTGAAATCCGTGTGCGACGCCGAGCGGCTCTAGCATCTCAGGAAAGTAGCGCTTGACCTGTCGCCACCACGGATAGACGACCTCCAACTCAATCCCGGTCTGCTCCCACGCCCACGTGCGTAGCGCCCCGGCATAGCCTTGATCGGCCCAGATCCGTTCCAGGCGCGGAAAGTCGTCGGGGAGCGTACGCAACACTTGCTTGGCGCCCACGCGGTCGTGGACTCCAGCGGGATGCACAACCACCTTGAGGAGGAGGCCCTGCGTATCCACGAGCAGATGGCGCTTGCGCCCGTTGATCTTCTTGCCACCATCAAAACTATGTGGACCACCCTGCTCGGTGGTCTTCGCCGATTGGCTGTCAATGATGGCAGCGCTGGGCTGCGCCTCGCGTCCTACTCGCACACGCAGCGCCTCGCGCAGGGCTGTGTGGATCCGCGCCCACGTCCCATCGAGCCGCCAGCGGCGCAAGTAGTGATAGACGGTTTTCCCGGGTGGCCACTCCTGGGGCAAGAGGCGCCAGGCATGGCCAGCGCGGACGGCATAGAAGATCGCATCCAGGAGTGTCCGCAGGCTATGCTGTCGAGGACGTCCTGTTCTGGGCTCCTGCGGCAGAAGCGGACGGACCAACTCCCATTCCGGGGCGGTGAGTGTTGTGCTATAGGGATGTATGTCCATGCCTTCATGGTACTCACCTCACGTCCATTCTGGTCTCAGGCCTTTTCAGACTGGCTCTAATACTACAGCGACGCTTAATCGTAGGTCGGTCGCCATATGCTCAAGTACTGCGCGGCATGGACGGTGTCGATACTTCGCACAGCTCGCTCGCTGTCAACCCTGACTTCATGAGCCTTCTAATGTTAAGCGTCGCTGTAGTACTAAGTAAGTGTTTGAAAAGGTGCTACACTGCGAGCACATAAGCAGCGCTCGGGATAGTTGGCGGAGGTCAGCAACTTCTCTCGTGGCGACAAGTGGGGTGGAGACCAGGCATTCCGGCCCCAATGTGGCGGCAGCAGAGTGCGAGAAGACATGGACCGTCGTAGACAGCGTGGGGAGATGCGGGCAACGATGGGCAGTGACACAAACGACAGGAGTGACACATCACGTAATCTGGAGCAGTGGCAACTCGACGGAAGTGCGCCCGCGTTGTACCAGCGTTACCTTGTCCCGGCCGTGACGGCGCTGTGGGCCGCCGACCTGGTGGATCGGGCAGCCTTGCAGGCAGGCGAGGGGGTGCTCGACGTGGCCTGCGGCACAGGTGTGGTGGCGCGAATCGCTGCGGAACGCGTTGGCGCCTCTGGACGGGTGGCAGCGCTGGATCTCAATTCCGGCATGCTCACGGTTGCCCGGTCGCTCCCAATGGTAGCTAATGCCAGCGCCGTGATCGCGTGGTATGAGGGCAGCGCGCTCGCTCTCCCATTCCCGGACGCGGTGTTCGATGTCGTTCTCTGCCAGCTGGGTCTGCAGTTCTTCCCCGATTGCCCACTGGCGCTTCGGGAGATGCGGCGGGGATTGACATCACGTGGGCGCATTGCGCTCAACGTCTTTGGGCCGATTGAGCACAACCCGGCAACCCATGCGCTCTCCGTCGCGCTCGACAGTCACATCGGCCCCGATGCCTCGCGCGCCAAACGGGCTGAGCATGCGTTGTCCGACACCGAGGATCTGCGGAAGTTGATGGCTGGAGCAGGCTTTCACACCGTGATCATTGAGACGGCAACGAAGCTGGTACGCTTCCCATCGCCCTCCGACTACGTTCGTATTCAGCTCACAGCGACCCCATTGGCGACGCTCGCCGCTACGTATGACGCCGCCACCTGGGAGCGTCTGATCGAAGCGCTGGTCACGGACGTCGGGGCAGTGCTGATGCCGTATGTTGGCGAAGAGGGTCTAGCATTCCCCCAGGAAGTCCACAGCGTGCTCGCGACCAGCTAGGAAGTTAGCAGACGATATGCGGGCCATCGATCACAGCGGCGCGGCCATCTTCCCGTCGTGCCGACTGCGGCGCGTATGGCAGGGCATACCGTTTTCAAACACTTAATAAGGCGGTAGGCCACCGGGCGATCCTCGATTGACGACCGTGAGCGGTGCGGCGAGGGACGAAGTACCAAGAACCCGTCGCTTGCGTCCTTGCGCCGCTCGTTGCCCGCCCGCAGACGACGCGCGTCCTTGCGCTACCAGACTATCCGGCGGCACTATGGCGCATGGCATACCTGATCGGTGCGGCGAGTGTTTACCATGCTTCACTATTGGAAGCAAGCACGACCGAAGCGGTGATCCAGCGGGGTATTCTCCTCCAGCGTTACAGGCGGGTCGCCGCCACCCGGAGACTTGAAGTGCGCGCCCTGCGTCGCTCCTCCTAAACGTCGTCGCGCCCTTGCTCTGCAGGGACTCCCCGGCCCCGCTGCGCTCCGCTCCCGATGGTCGCTGGCCCGGTTCGCCCGCGCCGCTGCGGGACACTCGGGCGAGCCAGACTGTCGGTAGCGGGTGGCGGCTCCCGGCACTGTCCGTGATAATCCAGCGGATGAATAGCGGCACGCGCCTACGGGCGCCCTACTACAACGAACCCTGGCGCTTGCATCCGTGCGCCGCACCTTGCCCACCCTAACCGGGAGAGCCGCGCGTCGTGCGCGGCCCCCTACCCCACCGTTCGCGTGGCTGGCGAATGGATCACCGAGGGGATAATACAGGTAGCCAACTAGACCGGCACCACTGGACTGATGGCGGTCTGTCTGCTATACTGGCGCTATAGAACGAATGTTTGTTGTAGGCGGGGACGCCAAAGGTACGAACTCTGACGCCCCCTAGTTCACACCTGGGTTAGCAGGCGGGAACCTACGCGCAGTGTAACATGCGTGGCGGCTATGCGTCACCACTCTACAAGCGGCATGTTACGGATCAGCGCCGCGTCGTATCACTTCCCCCTCGCTG
>DAHUXT010000383.1 GCA_027307065.1 Ktedonobacteria bacterium | reverse complement strand
GGGGATCAGCCGGAAGGTGAGGCGCGTGGGCAGGGTGGAGATGACGCGATCAAACGACTCGCGCTGTGCCTCGGCCTCTGGCGCGACCTTGCTTGCTACCACCCAGCCGCCGGCCTGGTCCGGCTGGGCCAGGTGAGCGCTCTGCACCTCGCAGCCCAGGCGCACCTCGCCGCCGAGGGCGCCAATCTCGCGCACCAGGGCATCATAGAGCTGCTGGAAGCCGCCGCGCAGATAGCCGAGCGCAGCCGTGCGGCAGTGGATGCGCGCCCAGAACCAGGGCATCGCGATCTCATCGGCATAGTCGCCAAACTTGCCGCGAAAGAGTGGCTCAAAGGCAAGTGTGTAGCCACGGGAGCCGAGCCATCGCCGCAGCCACGAAGCCGCCGTCACGCCCTCCAGCGGATCGGCGTTGGGTAGCGCCTTCATCAACGCCGCCACTGCACCGAGCCGCAGACGGTCAACGAGAGGCAGCGGCGAAAATTTGAGCACAGGTAGCGCGCCATCCAGCCGCCACGGCTTCCCGTCGATCAACGAGCTGGTATTGGGGTGGCCCCAATAGAGCTTGTCCGCAAGCCCAAGCTCGCCAATCAGGGCGATGACGTCATGGTCGCTGCGGAAAAGGTGATGGTAGAACTTTTCCAGCCAGGGGCCATCCTCGCCCACGCGAAAGCCCGCCGCTAGCCCGCCCGCGATTGGTTCGCGTTCGTAGACCACCACACGCTCGCCCGCGCCTGCCAGCCGCCAGGCCAACGTCAGTCCAAGCGCGCCGCCGCCGAGAATCGCCGTGCCATTGCTCGTCATCGTGTCTCTCAAATCCTCGCTACCGTCAGGCAATGTCTATCCATTCTTTGGCTACCGTTTTCAGCATATCATGCCTCCCACAACGCGGCGGAGCGCCCACCGACGCGATAAAAGTCTCTCGCCGCGATAGGCGCGGATGTAGTATGCTCTTGATACGAGCTACACAGAACTCGTTGAGGACGGCGCAGGCTGGACAGGAGCGAACCATATGGCGCGCATGGTGAATTGTGTCAAACTGGGGGGAGAGCTGCCAGGGTTGGAGAAACCTCCGGTTCCCGGCGAACTCGGACAACGCATTTATGACAATGTCTCGCAGCAGGCGTGGGAGATGTGGCAGGAGCATTCACGGCTGCTCATCAACCACTACGGTCTGAATCTGGCTGACCCAGACGCTCGCCAGATTCTTCGCCAGGAGATGGAGAAATTCTTCTTTGGCGATGACGCGCCGATGCCGGAAGGCTGGGTTCCCGAGGGAGCAGGCGGGGCAAAGGGCAAGGGCGGCGCACCGGCACAAAAGAAATGAGAGACCCAGGCGCCATTCTGCTGGTGGCATGCTACGAGCTCGGCCACCAGCCGCTCAGTCTTGCCTCGCCGCTTGCCGTGCTTCGCCGCGGCGGATTTTCCCCGGCGGTAGTGGATACATCCGTTGCTGAACTTGCCGATGAGGCGATCATCCGTGCCAGGCTCGTTGCCATCTCCGCGCCGATGCATACCGCGATGCGTCTAGGGGTTCACGCGGCTGCGCGCGTGCGGGCGCTCAATCCCACGGCGCACATCTGCTTCTACGGCCTCTACGCCACGCTGAATGCCGAGTATCTGCTACGCTCGGTTGCGGACTCCGTCATCGGCGGCGAGTACGAAGAGGCGCTGGCATCGCTGGCCGAAATGCTCGACACGTCACGAGAGGACGCGTCCATAGCAGTTCCCGGCGTGCGCACACGCGAGCATATGGAGGCGCCAGTGCTGCGCCGGCTTGATTTCGCAGTGCCCGAGCGGGACGCGCTCCCCCCGCCGCAGACGTACGCCTATCTGGTACGCGTCGATGAGGTGGTGCCAGCGGGCTACGTGGAGGCGAGCCGGGGATGTTTGCATACCTGCGCCCACTGCCCGATTACCCCAGTCTATGGCGGC
This sequence comes from Ktedonobacteria bacterium, assembly GCA_027307065.1. Lineage (GTDB taxonomy): Bacteria > Chloroflexota > Ktedonobacteria > Ktedonobacterales > JADMIN01 > DAHUXT01. Next base: position 1,033 of record DAHUXT010000383.1, on the reverse strand, counting down.
CGCTTCTTCGTCGTGCCACGTCCACTGGTGCTGGAAGATATTCGCGCCCAGGTGTGCGCCGGGGTGGGTCATATCACCTTCGGCGATCCCGATTTCCTCAACGGCCCGCGCCACTCGCTGGAGATTGTTCGGGCAATGCACGCTGAGTTTCCGTGGGTCACCTTTGACGCGACGATCAAGGTCGAGCACATTTTGGAGCGGCGCGAGATCTTCCCGGAGTTGGCGGCACTTGGCTGCGCGTTCGTCGTCTCGGCCGTCGAATCGCTGAGCGAGGGCGTATTGAGTCACCTGAAGAAGGGCCACACGCGCGCCGATGTGCTGGCGGCGTTGCGCATCCTGGATGACGCGGGCATTCCGATGCGACCCACCTTTGTTGCCTTCACACCATGGACGACCGCGCAAGACTACCTCGATGTGCTCGACTTCATCGCTGAACACGATCTCGTAGAGCACGTGGACCCGATCCAGTACGCCATTCGATTGCTCGTGCCGCCCGAATCGGCCTTGCTGGATGACCGCGATGGAACCATGTGGCTTGGGCCGCTGGATGAAGCGGCGCTCAGCTACACCTGGGCGCATCCCGACCCGCGCATGGACGCGTTGCAGTGCGAGGTACAGGTGCTGGTGGAGTGCGCTGCCAATCAGCGCGAGCCGATTCCGGTGACGTTCGCCGCGATTCGCCAGTTGGCCGCTGAGCGACTCGGCGTGCGCGTGCCGGAGTTGGTGGGCGCAGGTGGCGGGCGAGGCGACACCGACGGTACGGGTGTGTTGCGTCGGGCGCGGCGGCCAGTGCCGCACTTGAGCGAGCCGTGGTTCTGCTGAGCGGAACCCGCCGCGGACCAGTTCGGTCCCCTCATCCCCAAACTGTAGGACGGCTATTTCGCTGGCTTGATTTCACGGGTCGCCTCAGAGATTGTGCGCCTAATCAGTGCAATGATCATTTCCCGGTGGCAGATAGATTGTAAGTGACAAGACCACTTGGCTGTCTGCTCACAGTTCGATAGATCAGGTTTGGACGCTCGGTGTTTTAGTG
>DAHUXT010000382.1 GCA_027307065.1 Ktedonobacteria bacterium | reverse complement strand
GCACGATGCCCGCAAACTGACTGGCGTCGAAGTGGTGAAGCATCTCATAATTGGTGATATTGATACCGGGCGTCATTGGCACATCGGTCTGCGTCCGGCAGACGCTGATAGCGATGCCGAGCTTCTCTTGCGCCTCACGTGCCGTCTGCTGTGCCACAGCCAGTGGTGCGAGAATCAGTACATTGCCGTTAGTGTGGCGTTGCACTTGATCAGCCCATGCCACCTGCATCAGCGTCTTGCCGAGGCCAGTATCAGCGAAGATGGCGGCACGTCCACGCTGCACAGCCCAGCGCACAATCTGACGTTGCCAGTCAAAGAGCACCTCAGGAATGGCGTCCAGACTGACGGCGAATCCCGTCGGCTGCGCCAGGACACGTTTCGATGCCAGGAACGCGCGATAGTCGGAAGAGTTGACGGTGGTTGCGTCTGCTTCAATCTCAGTCTCAATCATTGCTGCTGCTGCCTTCCCTTTGCTCTACAACGACTGCATTGGTTGCCGTGTTCTGAGTGTACCACATGTCCCGCACGCTTGCAAGTGGACACCCGAATGGTGTATACTCCTAGTGAGGATGTACCGTGTGTCCCGCTTGTAACTCTAGTCTGAGAGGGCGATCATCATGCGTCAAGAGCGTAGCGAGAGCGAGCTGGTAACGTTGGAGGAAGCCCGCGCCATTCTCGGCGTCGGGCGCACGACCTTGTATCGCATCATGGCGGAGGGGAGTCTGCGGCCAATCCCCGGCAATCCCAACAAATTACGGCAGCAGCGTTATATCAAACGCCGCGATCTCGAGCGTTTGATTCGGGAAGGGCGCAAGCCTATGCAGCGGCGCGCTTCTTAGACCGCTGCTGCCGTCGCTCATCGAGCGAACGCAGGATCACCGCGCCATCAGGCGTCGTCTCAAGATGCGCGCGTAAGACCGCCAGCGCCTTTTGTTGCGTGCGGCAGACGTTTGATCGGTGGATGCCGAGTGCGTGCCCAATCTCCTCTTGCGTCCAGACGTGTTGATCGCCGACCAGGCCATAGCGCCGCTCGATCACGAACCGCTGGCGGCTGTCCAGGTGGTGCAATGCCTGCTCCAGCGCGAGACTGACCTGTGCCCCATCAAGTGCCGTTGTCACCTGCTCTTCGACCGTTGGCCCCGACGCCGCCATCTGCTCCAGCTCGCGCAGGGTTGGCAACGGCTGCGTCGTCTCACGAGCGCCCACCAGCCACGCTGGGGCTTCGAGTGGCCCAAGAGCGGGAATGTTCACCAGTGTTGGCGCGTCGGAGATGTCAGGGCTGATAGCGCGTAGCTCGTCACGGATGCGCCAACTTGCTAGCGTGTGAAAGCGGGTGTTGCGGTGTTTGCCGTGCGGTGGCTCGGGGTCATACTCGTCGATCGCCATAATCAAGCCTACGATTCCCTGGTTGACGCAATCCTCAACTGTCCAGCCGCGCTGCTTGCCGTATCTGCGGTAGTAACTCCTGCCGATGAGGTCTGGTAGCCACTGCCACTGGTTGAAGATTTGTTCGCGCAACGCGACATCACCCGCCGCCCGTGCAGCGGCGAGCCGCCGAAAGGCGGCCACCTCCGGGCGGGCTTCATCCTCCGTGGTCATGACGCTGCCTCCAGCTTGGCGCGTTTGTACGCCTGGTAGCGTTGCCAGACGACTTCGAGGCGGGCCTGGATCTCGGCGCTGGCACGGTGGCAATAGATCAGATGCACCTCGTACTCGTGGAAGCTGCGCATCTGCCACAGCGGCGGCTCGCACGGGTCGAGCATGAACAGGCCCGCGATCTCGTTGATAGTCGCATCGTCGTTGCGGTGCTGGTAGAGCCAGGCGCGGAAGGGGACGTAGCCCCGCTGGCCGCTGATAGTGTTGGCCATAGATGTGCTATGCCGTCCTTTTGTTGCGTGCCCAGATCGCGTGCAGCACCCGCTCGACGTACTCGATGGCGCTGCCGTCTTTCACCATGCCCGGCGTCACCCGCAGCACCAGATAGCCGAGGGTCAGTGCCTCGGCGTCGCGCCTGCGGTCGTACTCGTAGCCCTTGCCGCTATTGTGGTGGCCGTGGCGCAGATAGACGCCGCCATCCACCTCGACAATCAGCCGCTCTCGCTCGAAGAGCAGGTCGGCGCGGTAGTTGATCGTCGGATGCCACAGGTACTGTGTGACAGGCACCGGCAATCTAGCCACTTTGATCTGGAACAGCAACTCTTGTTCGTACTGCTCACGTTTGGCTTTGGCCGTCAGTTGCGCCAGCGTCAGCGGCTTGGCGGCCTTGCGTGGCTTCTCTACAGGTGGTGACTTGGGTGTACGTGGCTTCCTGGTGGCGGTGACTTTGGGCGCGGGCACAGCAGGATTGACCTGCACGCGCTCCTGCGTCGCGGCTCGCACGCGGCGTGGTTGTGGTGTTGCCATTGTGTTTATCTCACTGACACATGGGTGAGCAGGAGTGTGGCCAGTATGAAGATGATGGTGATGCCGGTGAGCAGTCCGGCGAGATAGGCGCGTAGAAAACTATCCTCGTTCATGATGCGCTTGCCTTTGGTCGTTGGTTGACCATCATCAGGTGATCTTTGCCATCGAGACGGCAGATGGTGTTGCTGCACACGTCGAGCGTGCCGGTGCCCGCGCAGGTGGCGCAGGGCTCCCACAGGTATTCGCCCTCCGCCGTCAGCCAGTAGTCACCGCGCCAGCCGTCGCACTCGTCACAGCGCACATCGAGCATGAGTGGATGACCGCAATAGGCACAGGTGTTCATCACTGGCCCCGCTTTCCGACGGGCAGCCCTTCCAGCGACGCGGGCACTGGCTCTTTGGCGGATGGCTCACCTAACTTGCTCACCTTCACCGCTGGGAGCTTGCCCGCGCGCACCAACGCGTACACTGCGGAACGCGAACACCTGAGCACCTCGCTCGTCTCGTCGATGGTGAGAAACTTCGCCACGCGTCACCCCCAAATAAAAAAGACCGCTTCGGTGGCGCCTCGTCGTC
>DAHUXT010000381.1 GCA_027307065.1 Ktedonobacteria bacterium | reverse complement strand
GGTGTGGATGGTATGGTCGGGATGATGATGTGAAATGACGACGTCGGTGATGGAGCCCTGCGACTCGCCCAGTGATGCGAGCGGTCCAAGAATATCATTGCGCTGGGCGACCATGCCAGGATCGACGATCAGCCGCACCGCGCCATCGCGCACGTAGGCGACGGTCGAGGCGACACGGCTCCCTTGGCCGCTGCGGCGCACATAGCCATTCGTCAGAATGTGTACCTGCGCCGTGCGCGCAAGTTGAAGATTCTCGTTGTTCGCGCTGATCAATGTAGTGTATCTCTCTTTCCAAATGACCGCTCATTGCGACCGCTCATCCACTGTGGATGGGAAGGGTTGCCTGTACGGTCGTTCCTTTGCCAGGAGCGCTGGTGATGCTCAGATCGCCGCCTAGCCGCGTCATGCGCTCGCGCATCGAGCGTAGCCCCAGATGGCCGGGGAAGTTGCCGCCCGGATCGAAGCCCGCGCCGTCGTCGGCCACCGTCAGCGTCACCGTATCCGCCGCCGTCTCCAGCGTCAGATCGAGCGTAGTGGCGTGCGCGTGCTTGACGGCATTGTGCAGCGCCTCCTGCGCGATCCGATAGAGCGCCTGTTTCGACTCTACCGGAATCTCTGGCTCGTTGCAGACATGCGCCTGCACGATCAGCCTTTGGCGATGCTGGATTGCCTCTGCCAGTTTGCGCAGCGCGGGAGAAAGCCCCTCGCGTTCCAGTGATTCTGGCCGCAGCTCCAGGATGAGCGCGCGCATCTCTTCCATCGCGGTGTCGGTGAGCGAGAGCACGTAATCGAGCGGCTCGGATGCCTGGGCCGGGTTGCGGTCGAGCAGGGTGCGCGCGGTACGTGTGCCCAGCGCGATGCCATACCGCGCCTGTGAGACGGAGTCGTGCAGTTCGCGGGCGAGGCGCTGGCGTTCTTCCAGCGCCGCCTTATCCTGCGCCTGCTCATAGAGGCGCGCGTTTTCCAGCGCGATGGCTGCCAGCGCCGCGATGGCCGTGGCGATGCGGGCAGAGCGTTCGGTGTAATAGCCGGGCTGGCTGGACTGCATCGAGATCAACCCGATGACGTTCCCCTTCACTACCAGCGGAATGGACATCCACGAGCGCATATAGGGATAGATCGAGCGGATACGCTGGCCAAAACGCTCGCGAATCGTCGCTGCAAGCGGTGAATCGCCGTGCACGTCGTCCAGAATCACCGCGACGCCTGTCTCGGCAATCTGATAGAAGATCGCCCGCTGCTCTGGAAGATAGGCCTCATGCACCACCTGGCTTCGCGGCGTCGGCCCACGATAGTCGAGCACCGTCACCTGCCCCTTATCCAGCGAGAGGACCGACGCGCCGGTATAGCCAACCAGCGATTCGAGATGGTCGAGGATCAAGCGCAGCACGGGGGCCAGTTCCAGGGTCGAGGCGACACTGCGCGAGACATCCAGCAGCGCCGCCAGCGTCTGCGTGCGACTCTCCACACGCTGCTCCATCTCAGCTACGTTGTGCTCGCGCTCGCTGACATCGCGCACGACAGCTAGCGCGTGCGGGCGCCCAAGATAGGTGAAAGCGCTGCCATGCACCTCCACCGGGAACGGCGTGCCGTCTTGGTGAACGTGCAGCGCGTCGTAACGATAGGCATTGCCAGCGCGGCATACCGCCAGGAACTCGGCGAACTGCGAATAGGACGCCGGATGAGTGAACGTGGAGCAGTGCGCGCCGACAAAGCGCTCGCTGCTATAGCCGTGCATGCGCCAGGCAGCGGGATTGGCCGCGACGACGACGCCATCGAGATCGGTGATGATCAGCGCATCGCCGGTCGATTCGAAGATACCGCGATAGCGCGCCTCAGTCTCACGCAGCCGCTGCTCGGCGTGTTTATCCTCGGTCACGTCAGTATGCCAGCCAGCCACGCGCACGGCTTGCCCATTGGCGTCGCGGCGGGCGGCGGCACGCACCAGCATCCAGCGATAGCGGCCATTGTCGTGACGCAGACGATGCTCCAGTGTCAGGCGCTGCTGTGGCGTTGCGGCGAAGCTCTTGAGCGCTTTCCGCACACGCTCGCGGTCGGCGGGATGCACGCGCGCCAGCCAGGTATCCAGCGTCGCGGGCGCATCATCGGCGGCGATGCCGAGCATCTCATACCAGCGCGGCGAGTAGTACACCGAGTTGGCGGCGAGATCCCAGTCCCACAGGCCGTCATTGGCGCCACGCACCGCCAGCAGAAAGCGCTCCAGATCGGTCGTCGTGTGCTGGTGGTCAGTCTGGGCACTGCTGGCTGACTGGTACGCCTGGGTAGCAGCGCTCCCGTCGCCATCGGGCGTCGTGTGCTTCATGGCTCGTCTCAATCGCGGCAACGCTGCGAACATTCTCGCCGATTTTCAATCATATAGCAGATAGATAATACCATCCGGCGCACAATGCGACGCCAGGCAGAGACGCGCGGGGGCTGGCATAGTATCTGCACCACATATGGGTAGGAAAGGAGGCTCGCTATGCCTTATAAGACAGACGCCGATCTGCCCGCGAGCGTTCGGGACGCACTACCCGCACACGCGCGGGATATCTATCGCGCGGCCTTCAATAGCGCGTGGGACGAATACGGCGACGCCAGCAAGCGCCGTGGCGGCGAATCGCGGGAGGAAGCTGCCCACAAGGTTGCCTGGGCCGCCGTCAAGGAGAAATACGAGAAGGACGACAAGAGCGGCAAGTGGCACTCCAAGTAGAGCGTCGTTTGTCTAGCAGCGAATATCCTCCGCGAAACGGGCACCCCGGCAGGCATACATCGCCCGGCGGGGTGACACTTTTTCCGCAATCAGACGTTCTCGTGCAACGCTGCGCCTGCTTCCTCGTATATTCTGCCGAGAACGATTGCTGCCTGTAATTGTGGCATCGAAGCGCTATCCCCGTATTGCCACCCACATCGTCACACTGTATGCCGAAACGATTGTTGTGATTCGTAGCGTTTGCAGGTGCCGAGGAGGAGCAGGAAAC
>DAHUXT010000380.1 GCA_027307065.1 Ktedonobacteria bacterium | reverse complement strand
AGGAAAAGGGAGGGATACGCTTCGGCAAGGATGCCTTTACGACAAAAAGGAAGCATGTTATGCGCATTGCAGTCATTTCAGACATGCACGGCAACGGTCTCGCCCTTGAGGCGACGCTGGCCGATCTGCGCCAGCGCGCCATCGATCAGACGGTCTGCCTGGGCGATGCCATCCAGGGCGGCGCGCAGCCAGCCGAGACGGTGCGGAGATTGCGCGAGCTGGCGTGTCCGGTGGTGATGGGCAATGCTGACGCGTGGATGCTCACCGGGGTGCAGACCGGCGACGAGCCATTCACCGAGATGCAGGAGCGGGTGCGCCAGTGGTCGCTGGCGCATCTCTCGCCCGACGACCAGGCATTTATCGCCGCGTTCGCGCCCACGGTCACGCTGCCGCTCTCAGCGGATCGCCAACTGCTCTGCTTTCATGGCTCACCCGCGTCGTTCGACGAGGTGCTGCTGCCGACCACGCCGCCCGATGATTTTCGGCGGGCGCTCGCGTCGCACGTTCCGGCCATCATGACCGGCGGCCATACGCATCTGCAGCAGGTGCGGCGACTTGACGATACGTTCTTTTTCAATCCCGGCAGCATCGGCGTCGCCTACGGCCATGACCAGCCGCGAGCTACTTTCCGGCTCGATCCGTGGGCGGAGTACGCGATTCTGAGCGAGAGTGACGGCGTGCTGGGCCTGGAGTTTCGCCAGGTGCCGCTGCCGCTGGACGCGCTGCGCGCTGCGCTGACGGCCACGGATCATCCAGACGCCGCCAGACTGCTGCGCGAGTACGGTTTGTCGCGGTGAGCCACAGTCAGGTGCGCTCCTAATGGCACAGGAATTGCTCCACCGTGACATCACACGGCGTGGTCGTATTCAACGCTATTGTAACGTAGCAGCAGTGTAATGCGGTGATGTAGTCCTAGTCGTACTTACTCGGTGTCAGCGCGATAGCGAATGTGATACAGTTGTGTCCAACCTTATCGCGGTCGGCGCGTACACCCTGCGAAGAAGGAATCGCCTGGAGGAGGAAGACGGTGGGTGCAACGGTCGTGCTCGCGGATTATGATCCGCACTGGCCAGAACGCTATGAATACGAGAAGCGCCGCATCGCACACGCCCTTGGCAATCGCGTGGTCGCTATTGAGCATATCGGCAGCACGGCCGTGCCCGGTCTGGGTGCCAAGCCAATCATTGATATTATGGTGGCTGTACGCTCATTAGAGCGCGATCTCCCGGCCTGCATCGAGCCATTGCGCCGTCTCGGCTACGAACACGTGGAACGCACCGACTTCACCGATAGTTGCTTCTTCTGCCATGGCGCCTGGGGACCAAGCACACGTCACCTGCACATCACCGAATATGGCAGCGCCTTTTGGAACGAGAAGCTGCTCTTCCGCGATTTTCTCCGTCTGCATAACGATACCGCCGACGAATATTTTGCCCTCAAGCGCTCCCTCGCCGCGAAGCACGCCACGAACCGCACCGCCTACACCGACGCGAAGTCGTCGTACATCCATGGTGTGGTGAACCGCGCCCGCGCCACGACGCTCGGTCCCAGCATCGCGAACCGGATAGAACGGCGCGCGCATAAGTGACCACCAGCACGTCAAACGCGGCGCTTTGGCCCGCCGATGTCATCCACGTGAACGAGGATGGCTGGGTGCTCATCAACCGGGGCAGTCGCCACGGCGTCTCCGTCGGGCTTCATTTGCTCGTGGTAGGGACCGGCGCCCGCGACCTCCACGACCTCTTCGCGCCCGATGCTTCAGCCGAGACACAGCCGCCTGTCCTGCGTATCCGGCGGACGTATGAGATGCTCGATGTGGTGTACGCCGAGGAGAGTTGCGCCATAGCGATTGCTACGCGCACGCCCGCATCGCGCCGCCCGACGGTCTATCGCGGCCCTGAGGGCGAATTGCTGGTGTGGGTGCCGCTACCCGAGGGCTACACGTGGCCTCCGCCCAATAGCTCGACGTCGCAGCAGTCGCACCTGGTCGATACACCTACACCGCCGTGGGTGGCCGAGGATCAGGGCGAAGGCGAATCCGGCACCGAGGATGGCGCGGATACCTCGGACGAGCCCGACGCGCCACCTGAGCGCGCTCCACAGGATGATGAGCCGTGGGAAGAGGCGCTGCCACTCAATAGCGTGAGCGTGGGCGATATCGTGCTGCCCGCCATTCCCGCGACTCCCACCACTTCTGCCGCATCCACAGCCACTGCCGTACCCACATCGTCGTCCAGCGACAGCGATACTACCAGTGCGTCTGCGGAGTCCACTTCAGACACGCCCTTCGAGCAAGGCCGCACCTACGACTGGCTCAAGAAGCCGGGACAATAGCTGCAGCGCTCGTGAATTGAATCGAACAACCCTATTTTGTGAGTGCCTCTGCCCCTAATCTGTTCCAATCGCACAGTCGCCTGCGCCGTGCCACTGCGCAAGCAACTGGCCTGTAGCGGCATCAGCGGTGGGCTTGCCGGGAAACCGTCGCGCTACGGACGCGTTCTCAGCAGTCGAACACCGACCAGCAGATGTCGTTCCGCAACCGCTGGTCGTCGAGTACGAGCTCGCGAATCGCCTCCGGGAGCTGGTCGCGCTGCCACCGGCACTCGCGTCGTCCTGCGCTCTCGCCCCCGCCTGGCGGCGCGGCAGCACGTGCGGCCTTGATCGCATAGGCGGCGGCACCGAGCTCGTGCGCGGCGACGTGTGCGACGGCCGCGGCCTGGCCGGCAGCGTACGCGGCATGCCGTGCTGCCCCGCTCAGGTTTCTGGCCGCGCCCATTGCATGGCCAGCCGCCGTGCGAGCCTGGGACATCGTGATCTCGCCACGCACCCAGGCACGGGCCCGCTCGATCGCCTGGCGCGGTCGCGGGTCCTCAGGCTGAGCCGACTCGAAGAGGTCAAGGACGTGCTCCGCGCACGATGCCGCCCACAGGGCGAGGAGGTGGTGATCCGCATCGGTGAGGGTCCCACCGCGGCGGATCGTCACC
>DAHUXT010000037.1 GCA_027307065.1 Ktedonobacteria bacterium | reverse complement strand
GCTCGGCAATGCTGTCGATAATCAGACGCGTTGCGCCTGTGCGGTCAATCTCCACAAGCAGGCGGTCAGCCACAATATCGGCATTCAACTTGATCGGCGGCGTCTCAAGAAACGTTATCATGCCGCCTGGTTGCAACTCCCGTTCGAGTTCCGGGCCGATAGCGAACGGTGACGCCTCGAGCAACAACTGCTCGCGATCCTCGCGAAATCCGAGAAAGACGGTCTTTTCGCCTGCGCGTGCGCCGGCTAGCGCGAAGTGAATGGCTAAGAGGGTCTTGCCCGTTCCCAGGCTGCCAGCCAAAAGCGTGCACGTCTTAGTAGGGATGCCACCTCCAAGCATCGCGTCAAGTTCGGGTAGATCGAAGGTTGCGCGTGCTCGGCGCGTATCTGGTGGCCTGGCAACGGGCGGATTTGGAATGGCGCCTTGAGTCTGCGCATCGGTGCCGAGCGTTTCCGCTGCCACACGTTCTTCTAATTGAGCATAGACGCCTGCGCCGTCCTTGCCAAGCACGAATGCGTGCAGTCCTGGCAGCGGAGCGGATCCGCGAGACTTTATCACCTCGATACCTCGATATTGGCGCACTCCGGCAAGCTGGTAATGCAGCCCAAGGATGACATCGGCAGTGGCTGTCTCGGGATAGAAGGCCGGATCACGTAGGTCGGTTTCGCTGGTGATCAGCGTTGTGATTCCCAATGCGCCGAGCGTAGTTCCCAGGTTGTATAGGAACTCACGCGCAGACCGTGCATCGGAGTCAACCGTAGTCATGCCGCGAAACCCATCGAGCATAAGCACTTCCGCCTTGAGGCGCCGCACCTCGGAGATGATCTGGTCCGCGACGGCTCGCAAATCCTGTGTAAGCGCTGCCTGAAGGCTGAAGAATTGAGCTGGATCACCCACCAAAGCGGCGTCGAAGAATGAGTAGCTACTCAGGTGTGTCAGGAGCTTGCCAGTAGACTCGGAAAGTGCAGTCAGCACAAGCGCTCTTCGGCCACTTCGAGCGGCAACCAGAGCGATTTGGCTGGCAATGGTTGTCTTGCCACTGCCGGGCCCGCCCATCACCAACACAAGCGCGCCGCGTGGTAGGCCACCTCCAAGAATCTCGTCGAGCCCCGGCACACCAGTCGCGTCATAGAGCTCCATCCTGCCGGTTTCAGTGCTTTCGTCCGAACTGTTGTCTCCGTGGGAGTGTTCGCTCGTTTGGCTGCGCGTATGAAATGGCGAATTTGCGTGGCCCATGGTTATCGCTTCCCCTCAAAATGCGCGACCGGCGCGACCCCTGCTGGCTGCAGAGTGCGCTCGGACAACACCTGTGCCTCGCATGTTCCTTGACTGCGTCACATCGACGTGGTCCTGCCAACCCGCGTATGTTCCGGGCCTCGAATGATTCAAGCGGTAAGTGCTTTGGCGTGTCCCAGATCGATCTACCGTTTCCGTTCAACTATACCAGCAATATCCGCGCCAACGGCACAGCGGCCTTCGTGGCAAGTTTCGTGCATGTGGTGAATGCAGTGGGCATAGATAGTGTCTGATCGAAGACAATCGTGTCACCACGCCCACAAGATGATTGATCGAGTGGGTATGTGTCAGACTGCAGGGAGATGAATATTATGGACGCAACGGGCACGATGAAGAGCGGCGATACCGGGCAGTGGCACTATAAGACTGTTCGCACCCCGGACCTCACAGAGAACGTGCTGCTCGAAGCACTCAACCAGGAAGGCGCCAGTGGATGGGAGTTAGCTGGCATTCAAGCGCTGCAAGAGGTTTCCACTCACGAAGAGGGAGTTCTTCCGGGCCTGTCAAGCCATAACCTCACGGGTGAATTCCTCCTCATCTTCAAGAAACGCCAGGGGTAGGCGTGCATTAGTTCGAGGTCACAATAGCAGTAGCTACCAAGTTCGCTGAGGCGGAGTAGGATATCGGCGGCTGGGTGCGAACACGCATCAAGCTTCTCAACACTCGAAACAGTTGAATTATTCTTGCGCACGACCGATCACAGGGGGGACGTGTGGACGACCAGTACGATGCTATGCCTGCTGATCCTGCAGGTAACTCGGAACTTGCAGGGGCCACAGGTTCATCGGGATTTGCGCGCGCTGTGGATGACGATGTGCATGACCACCAAATGCGTACGCTGCAGCAGCAGGTGACCGATGCTGCCATTGCACACGCGGAGATGCGGGACATCTTGCCAGGCGTGTTGGAACGTCTCTGCGACGCGATGCGCTTCGATGGCGCGGCGATTCTTTTGCTTCACGATGGCGGGACACAATGGAATATGTTTGCCGCATGGGGCGTAGACGACGACACCGCCAGTGATGAGCGTCAGTTGATCGAGCGTGAGCTCGTCGGCAGTATCGCGGTGAACAGGTGGCCGTTGATTGTCGATGGTATAGCCGGCGCGCATTCCGAGATTTCCGAGAATCTGGAACCGCCAGTTGCCGGGTATTCGGTCGTTGCGGTGCCAATGTTTGCGCAGGAGCATGTCATTGGCGTGATCTATTTCGAAAGTCAGCCCTCGCGCCAACTCGCGCAGGACGACCTCCGGTTATTGCAGATGTTCGCAAGCGAGGTTACGCTGGCCATGGAGCACGCGCGCCTGTACGAGGCTGAGCGCTCTGCTCGTGATGAGGCAAAGACGATGGCTCGTCATCTCAAAGTGTTGCAAGCGGTGAGCGATGTCGCCTTGGAGCACGTGCGGCTGGCTGAGTTGTTGCAAGCCTTGCTGCAACGGGTACAGGAAATGTTTGAGGTGGAGAATGTAGCGATCTTGTTGCCGACTCCAGAAGGCGACGCGCTGACGCTCAATACGGTACGCGGGCCTGAGGAGGCGGTTCTTGGCATGGTGCAGGTGCCGATGGGTCAGGGTGTGGCGGGTACCATCGCCGCCACTCGTCGGCCGCTCTTCGTCGAGAATCTTCAGTCGATACCGGTTGCTAACCCATTTCTGCGCGAGCATTTTCACTCGTTATTGGGTGTGCCGTTGCTGGCGGAGGGCCAGCTGATAGGTGTCATTCATATCGACAGCGTGCGTCCGCGGCGTTTTCGTAACGAAGAGCGACAATTACTGGAGGCGACTGCGGAGCGCATTGCGCTGGCCATTGCCCGCGCGCGGTTATTCGAGACCACGGAATCGAGTCGTGATGAAGCTAAACGCCAGATAACTGTGCTGCAAGAGGTGACCCAACGCATGGATGACTTCCTGGGTATCGCCAGCCACGAATTGCGCACCCCTCTCACCAGCCTGACCATGAACATTCAGACGCTCGAACGTTGGTTTAATGCGGCCGCCGGTAGCGACTCCACTACTGGCGAGCCAGAGACCAGTGGAACGCACGACAGTGTGGCTGGCGCGGAGGAGATGGCTCGGATCATCTCAAAGGCGCGCCCGGTCATCAATCGTTCCGTAAGCAACATACGGCGGCTTCAGCGATTGGTCGGTGAACTGTTAGACGCATCACGGATACGAGAGAATCGACTGGACTCAGAATTGGAGCGTGTTGATCTCGCAAAGGTCGTCCGCAGCGTCGTGGAAGAGCAACGACTCGCATTTCCGCACCGCATTGTGATGCTTGACGTTGGCGTTGGAAAGCCGGTACAGGTTCAGGCGGATCCGCGGCGGATTGGGCAGGTGATCGCCAATCTCATTGCGAATGCGCTCAAGTATTCATCAGCCAACCGGGGCGTGCGTGTTGCGCTGCAGCGCGAAAGGAAGCAGGCGCGTGTTGTGGTGGAGGATGACGGCATTGGCATTGCCGAGCAGGATCTGGATCATATTTGGGAGCGCTTTTATCAGGCGAAGGGGCCGGGGCATCAGACTGGATCGCAGATCGGCCTGGGATTGGGTCTGTTTATTGCCCGCACTATTGTCGAGAGTCATGGCGGCACGGTCGGAGTACAGAGCGCGCCTGGCAAGGGTTCGACATTCTGGTTCAGTCTCCCACAGCTGACCGGCCGTGGGAGCAAGTGAACGCTATTTTGAACCTATCTTGCTAGAGTTCCTGCACATACCGTGACGTGAAAAACGGAGATGCCGCTTGCTCGTCGCTATCTGCGAACTCAGGCTGGGTGAGACCGGTGGGATTCGAACCCACGACACGAGGCTTAAAAGGCCCCTGCTCTGCCTCTGAGCTACGGTCCCGCGCACGACCCATACTGGGCTGGGCACAACGTCTAGCATAGCACGCCGCTGGCAACGTCGCAAGTGTGGCAGGCTGCCAGCGATGTTGCCGATACCCAGCCATTGTCTGAGATATCAATATTGCGGCAGCGACGGGTCCACATCATTGGCCCACGCCAGGATGCCGCCACGCAGATTCCAGAGCTTGCGGAACCCCAGTTCTCGCAACGATGCGAGCGCGCGCGCGCTCCGAACGCCACTCCGGCAATACAACACAATTTCGTCGGCGGTGCTCAGTTCGCTCGCGCGCGCTGTGACGCTGTTCACGGGGATCAGAGTCGCACCCTCGATGCGCCCGATTTCCCATTCGTTCGGTTCGCGCACATCCACCAGGACGAGATTATCTCCGGCGTCGAGCCTGGCCTTGAGCTGCACGGGTGAGATGTCACGATCAGTCTCGCCGCGCTCGGTCTGCGGGTTGATGCCGCAGAATTGCTCGTAGTCGATGAGTTGGGTAATGCTCGCGTTCGGCCCACAGATCGGACACTCAGGGTCCTTGCGCAGCCGCATCTCTTGATAGCGCATGTCGAGCGCGTTATAGAGCAGAAGCCTGCCAATCAGCGGCTCGCCGATCCCCAGGAGCAGCTTGATCGTCTCCGTCGCCTGGATGGTGCCGATGGTTCCGGGCAGAATACCAAGGACGCCGCCCTCCGCGCACGATGGCACCAACCCTGGTGGCGGCGGATCGGGATAGAGACAGCGGTAACAGGGGCCATGCTCTGCCCAGAAAACGGATGCCTGACCCTCGAAGCGGAAGATCGAGCCGTAGACATTTGGCTTGCCGAGCAGGACACACGCGTCGTTCACCAGGTAGCGCGTCGGAAAGTTATCGGTGCCGTCCACAACCACGTCATACGGCGCGAAGATTTCGAGCGCGTTCTCCGACGAGAGCGGGACTTCGTAGCTATCCACCTGCACATGAGGGTTGATATCCAGAATACGCGCCTTCGCGCTCGCGATCTTCGGTGTGCCGACCGCGCTGGTGCCGTGTATCACCTGGCGCTGCAGATTGCTTTCGTCCACGACATCGAAATCGACAATGCCAATACGCCCGACCCCTGCCGCCGCCAGATACATCGCCAGCGGCGCGCCAAGCCCACCCGCGCCGATCAGCAACACGCTGCTGCCTTTCAACGTCTTCTGGCCCGACAGGCCAACCTCCGGCACGATCAGATGCCGGCTATAGCGGCGAAATTCTTCGCGTGTCAGCTCTTCGGCGGCTACAGCGCCTGACGATGCGCCAACCGCCGCTGCCTTGCCACCCGCGATCGCTGGGATGATGAAGATCGTGTCGCCGTCGCTCACGGGCGTCTCACTGCGTTGGAGGAAGCGGATATCCTCATCGTTGAGAAAGACGTTGACGAAGTTGCGCAGCTTGCCGCTCTCGTTGTAAAGCTGCTTGCGGAGCGCCGGATACTGCGCCGTCAGGGTATCGAGCAGGGCGCCAATGGTTGCCCCTTCGAGGTGCGCATCCGCGTCGCCATTGGTGTACTGGCGCAGTGCCGTCGGAATGACAATGGTTGCCATGTCTCGCAATCTCCTGTGCGGGCGGTAGAATGAGCCGTAACCGCCGAATGATAACTACAGTTGCCGCTGAGTGACTGCCAGCGCTTCCTCGTCGAAGGCGTCGCGCTCGTCGCGCAATTTCCAGGCGCGCGTTGCGGTGGCGTGGCCAACTTCTACCGAGATGATGACATAGCTCCACTCAGTCCACGCGGCGTGGTCGCGGTCATATGTCGATGGGCGCGCCTCGTCGTCTGGATGTGAGTGGTAGACGCCCACCACATCGAGTTGCTGCTGCCGCGCCAGCCGTTCGGCGCGAAACATATCTTGCGGCGTGATCAGGAAGCGGTGATATTGCTCGTCCGCGGCGAAGGAATTCTCAATCGCAAGCGCGCCGCTGATCGTGCGGCCGCCTTCGCTGTCGCTGCCAAGAAGGATGCCGCAGATTTCATTCGGATAGCCGGCCTCCGCATGGGTCGTGATCTGCTGGTAGGTCGCGGGCGTGATGCGCACTGACATTTACTCTGACTCCGCCGCGAGTGGCTGGCTGGTCGTTACTGTGGGCTTTTCGATTGCCGCTAGGGCCTGTTCGAAGTCGGCCACGATATCTTCGATGTTTTCGATGCCGACCGAGACCCGAACGATCCCCGGCGTGATGCCCACGCGGCGCAACTGCGCGGGCGACCATTCGCGGTGGCTCGACATGAGCGGGTACGACACCTCCGTGAAGATGTCCCCTAACGTCGTCGCCGGAAGTACGAGCTTCAAGGCATCGAAGAAACGGAGCACATCGTCATACGCTGCATCCTTGATGTCTAGCGCAAGCATCGCTCCCCAATAGGGACGCGTGAGCAATGTCTCCGCCAGCGTGTGCTGCGGGTGGCTCACCAAACCGGGATAATGGACCGCTGCTATCCGTGGGTGCTCCGTCAGGCGTCGCGCAAGCGTTGCGGCATTTTCGCACTGGCGCTCAAGCCGAATGGCCAGCGTGCGCAGTCCACGCGCAATCAGAAACGCCTCGAATGGCCCAAGAATCGCTCCACCGAGCTTCGAGATTTGGCGAAGTGCCACGACCCGGTCAGGGTCGGCCACCGTCAGCAGACCACCCATTACGTCCCCATGGCCGCCTATGTACTTCGTGGCGCTTTGCACGACGATATCCACTCCTAGTGGTAGGGGCTGAAGGATGGGCGGTGGCGTAAACGTCGTATCGGCGATAGTGAGCGCGCCTACCGCTCGCGCCGCCGAAGAGATGCCAGCTACATCTGCCACACGGATCAGCGGATTCGAAATGGTCTCGAAGAGCACGGCGCGTGGAGTTGGCTCCTCGCCGAGCGCCGCACGCACGCTGGCCAGGTCCGCCATATTGGCGAAGCGCACACGTACTCCAAACTGGCCGAAGAGCGTCGCCAGCATCGTGTGGCTCGCGCCATACAATTCGGAACCCGCAAGCACAGTGTCGCCCGGTTCAAGCTCGCAGAGGAATAACGCCGCGTGCAGGGCGGCCATGCCGCTGCTAAACGCGACGGTGTTCGCGTCGTCGACTCCCAGCAGGGCCGACATGGCACTTTCGAGCGAGGTCAGCGTGGGGTTGGCGTAGCGCCCGTAGACGTATCCGGGCTGTGTCCCGGCCAGCACACCGTCGAGCGCCTGTGCATCGTGGCTCAGAAACGTGGTCGCGGTGTAGATTGGTACAGTCGTCGGGCGTGTGCCCTGCAACGAGGGATTTAGGCCCGCATGCACCGCTCGCGTGGCGAACCCGATGGTGTCGCCAAGTCGCACTTCGGCGCGTGCTGCCTTTCGGGGAGGCGTTGTCTCGTCTTCTTCACTCATCGTGCTTCCTCTAGCGCGGGCTGAATACCGCCCATGCCCATCTATGCCCATACCTACGTGTCGCATAACAAAAATGCCCCACGTTGGGGCGTTGGTCCAGGCGCTGCGGCCGCTCTCACTCGATGAATCCTACACGATGAGGAAAACAAATGACCCCTCATCGTGAGGGGCAGTCAGGTGCATCGCTGCATCAAACCAACCACTCCCTCATCTTACAGACGCTCTCTGTCGGAATTGGCACCTGGACCATGCATGGTCTGGTTGCCGGGTTTCATCGGGCCGTTTCCCTCCACCTCTCGGGATAAGAGTCTGGTTGTTATTCAGTTGTTAATGCCTTGTGCTGAGGGTACGGTACAACAGGACAAAAGTTGCTGTCAAGCGCGGCGGAGGCCCATATCTCCGGGCGCTGCTGCTGTGATACACTGGATCACTGGCCGTATCATTCAGGTCAGACGTAACGTATTCAACATACCCGCGGACGAAGCGTATAACTAGCATATAGCCGGAGCTTCTGCGCTACTCATGAGGAGATTGCATAATGTCATGGTTCGGTCACTCGCGCGATGACGAGCGCCCAGCAGGCGTTTCGCCCGCTCGCGAGGCGGAGGCGCTCGACGCCTACTCGCGTACGATTATTTCTGTTGTCGATCGTGTTGGTCCGGCTGTTGTACAGATTGGCGTGACCAAAGTGATCAACGCATCGCCATTCGGCGGCGGCCAGCTGGCCCAGGGTGCAGGCTCTGGCGTTATCTTCGCCCCAGATGGCTACATTCTCACCAATAGCCACGTCGTGGACGGCGCGCGCCAGGTGATGGTGACCCTCGCTGATGGGCACGACATCAAAGGTGAGGTGATTGGGCAGGACCCCGACACCGATGTCGCCGTCGTTCGCATATCGTCCCCCGACGGCTCTAAGCTTGCCGCCGCGAAACTGGGTGACTCTGACAAATTGCAGGTAGGGCAACTCGTCGTGGCGATTGGCAGTCCTGTTGGCCTCCAGAGTACCGTTACGACAGGCATTGTCAGCGCGCTCCACCGCACCTTGCCGGGTTATGGCGGCCAGATGATCGAGGATATCATCCAGACCGACGCCGCGGTGAACCCCGGAAATTCCGGTGGACCGCTGGTAAACTCGGCGGGCGAGGTCATCGGCATCAATGTGGCGGTGGTGCAGCAGGCGCAGGGGCTCTCGTTCGCCATTCCGATCAACACCGTCAATTGGGTGGCGGCCCGGTTGATGCGCGATGGCGTGGTGAAGCGTCCCGTCATGGGGATCGCGGCGCAGTCGGGTGCGCTTGCCCAGTCGCTTCGCCGCCAGTTCCGTGTCGAGAAGGAGACGGCCGTTCAGGTTGTCCAGGTGGCGGATGGTGGTCCGGCGCAGCGCGCGGGCATAAGGCCAGGCGACATTGTGTACAAACTGGACGATCGGCCGGTTGGAACGGTATTGGATCTTCGCCACTATCTTGAGCGGCTGAATGACGGCACCGAAGTGCGGGTTGGACTGATTCGCGCGACGCAAAGTGGACCCCAGGCGGCAGAGACAAAAGTGACCATTCGCGTGGTAACGACCGGCTAACCATCCATCGCGATGTCGTAGGTAAAGTAGCGGCGCACCTGGCGATAGACACGCGCCCTTTGCGGTGGCAACTCAATGCCCGTGTAATGCGGCCATGCGGTGATATGCCATCGCTCGATCGGAATCCGTCGTGTCGCGTCCCAGCGCGCCGCCTCCTCCAGCACCTGGCGTTCGGCCTCGGTCCCGCCGAAGGAGACGAGCATCGGCATACGCGCGGCAAATACGCTGAGCGAGGGGCCATCTGCGCCCTCGGCATATACTCCATAGCGAACGCGAGGGCGAGCAAATGAGCGGCGCTTTGGCTCTGGTCCGAGGACTACGAGCCGGAGGCCACGCAGCCCCAGCCAATGCATCACCGTTGGGTCAAAGTTCAACCGTATTCGTCGCCGAGGTCGCGAGGCGAGTAGCCTGCTCACTGGTTCGGCGAGTTGTGCCGCGTCTTCGCTGCCCATTGCCAGGCCATTGGCCAGCGGCACCCACTGTACCGCACTCTTCTCGCTGCCGCGCAGACGCATGAAGCCACAGGGTGCGAGCGATTCGCTGTAGAGCGCGCCAGACACCTTGCGCAGCGCGACACTGGCGTCCGAGATGCCGAGCCAGAGTGGCAAGGTAATCATGCCACCCTCGGCCAGTTGCTCGAACCACGCCGGTGTCAAGTCTGTCGCGCCGACTGTCAACTCGATGCGATCGTAGGGCGCTTCGTCCAGGCAACCAACCGCGCCATCGCCGTGAATCACCCGTACCCGCTGGTACCCGGCGACGTCGAGATGCGCGCGCGCCTCAGCGGCGATGTCCTCGCCAATGTCGATGGTAGTGACATGCCCCGACGGCCCCACGAGTTCCGCCAGCAGCGCGGCGTTATACCCGGTCCCCGCGCCGATCTCCAGCACATGCATGCCCGGCGCGATGCCAAGCTGCTGAAGCATGATGGCAACAATCGCAGGCTGCGACGCCGAACTGGTCGGTATGCCGTCTTCTTCATGCGTGAGGATGGCGTTGTCGCTATAGGCATCGTTGAAGGGTACGCCAGGCAGGAAAAGATGGCGCGGCACTGTGCGAAGCGCGCGCTCGACCGCGGCATCGCGCAATACGCCGTCGCCTCGGAGTTTTTCGACGAGACGCCGCCGCAATTCCTCTGGAGTCGGCCTATTCGATTCTATCGGTGCGGACATGTGCCTGCTCCGCTTCGGGCGTCTCCGCGAACGGGCGCAATCCCTGACGCCACGTCGTGAACATCTCTTCAATCGGAACGTCGAGCAGGGGTGGGAATGAGAGCCGGTCGCCTCCGACGCTCCCCAGCCGTGTCAGCATCATTCCTCGCGCTTCCGCGAGCGCGCTGAGCGCATCCCAGTTTTCCGGC
Organism: Ktedonobacteria bacterium; assembly: GCA_027307065.1. GTDB lineage: Bacteria > Chloroflexota > Ktedonobacteria > Ktedonobacterales > JADMIN01 > DAHUXT01. The sequence goes on along the minus strand of DAHUXT010000037.1, from coordinate 8,700 downwards.
GATGCCGAGACCACAATACGCGACGGCGCCTCCCCAAAGAGCAGGGCAGTTGCCGCAAGCGCGCTTCCTGTCACGTCTTCTGGCATTTGAAGCGCGATGTGTAATCCCAGCCCAGACCACATGCAGCATTCTGCCAGCGCGACACCCAGGCCGCCATCTGAGCAGTCGTGGGCGCTGCGTATCAGCCCAGCGGCGCTTGCGGCCAGCGTTACCTGTTGTACGGTGCGTTCGATCTCCAGATCGAGTTGTGGTGGTCGGCCAGCGCGCGTATCGTGAACCTCCGCGAGATAGCTGCTGCCGCCTAGCGTGTCCGGCGTGACGGACCAGGGCCCTAGCACGCCCACGGCATCCCCCGCCGCCTGGAACGCGCATGGAACCGGCTCTCGTCCCTCCAGCAAGCCGACCATGCCGATGACGGGGGTCGGGTAGATCGCAGTGCCAAAACTCTCATTGTAGAGGCTGACGTTGCCAGAGATGACGGGCGTCTCCAGGATGCGCGCGGCGGCGGCCATGCCATCGATAGCACGCGACATCTGGTAATACACCGTCGGCTTTTCGGGATTGCCAAAGTTGAGGCAGTTGGTGAGCGCGAGCGGTGTCGCGCCGCTACAGACGATGTTGCGCGCTGCCTCGGCTACCGCGAGCGCGCCGCCGTTGAACGGGTCGAGCCAGGTCAGGCGGCCATTGCCATCGGTCGTAAGGGCGATGTATTTGTCCGTCTCGTGGTCAGCGGCGTCTCGCACGCGCAATACGGCGGCGTCGCTGCCCGGACCCAGCACGGTATTCGCGCCGACCATCGTGTCATAGGTGCGGTAGACATCCTCGCGGCTGCAAAGATCGTGCGAGCCGAGCAGCTTTAGCAGCGCATCGGCAGGCGCCGGAAGACTGTTAGCCAGAGACGACATATCGAACTGCCAGAGTTTGGCCAGTTCCGGCGGCTCCTCGCCGTCGCGCACGTAGGCGGGAACCTCGTCCGTCAGCAGCCGTGTTTCCAGTTCGGCGGCGATGCGGTCGCCCTCGCGTACACGGATGACCGGCTCATCGACGACAACGCCGACGACATCCGAGCGTAAGCCCCAGCGGGCAAAGAGCGCGCGCACGTCGTCTTCGTGTCCCCTGCGGGCGATGACCAGCATGCGCTCCTGCGACTCCGAAAGCATCATTTCGTAGGGCGTCATTCCCGATTCGCGACGCGGCGCTTTCGAGACGTCGAGATCGATGCCGGCGTGGCCTTTGTGCGCGCTCTCGACCGTTGAGCTGGTAAGCCCAGCGGCTCCGAGGTCCTGCATGCCGACGATCCAGCCGGTATCGCGCAGTTCGAGGCATGCCTCCATCAGCAGCTTCTCCGTAAAGGGATCGCCCACCTGTACTGCGGGCCGTCGCTCTTCGGATGCCTCATCCATTTCTACCGAGGCAAATGTTGCGCCATGGATGCCGTCGCGCCCGGTTGCCGCGCCTACCAACAGCACGGGATTGCCCGCGCCGCTCGCCTTCGCCGGGATAAGTTTGCCCGACTCCATCAGCCCGACACACATCGCGTTGACCAGCGGATTGCCGCTATAGGAGGCATCGAAGTAGATCTCGCCGCCGACGGTGGGGATGCCGAGACAGTTGCCATAGCCGCCGACGCCGCCGACGATACCGGAGAACAGGTAGCGATTGCGGGGCTCGCTGAGTGGGCCAAAGCGCAGAGAATCAAGCAGGGCAACGGGGCGCGCGCCCATCGTGAAGATGTCACGGACGATGCCGCCGACGCCTGTTGCCGCGCCCTGGTACGGCTCGATGGCGCTCGGATGATTGTGGCTCTCGATCTTCATCACGACGGCCAGACCGTCGCCAATGTCTACCGCGCCTGCGTTTTCTTCGCCTGCCTTCACAAGAATGCGCGGGCTGCTGGTGGGGAAGCGCTTGAGAAGCGGACGGCTGTTCTTGTAGCCGCAATGTTCGCTCCACATCGCGCCGAACAGACCAAGTTCCACATCATTTGGTGCGCGGCCCAGCAGTTCGAGAATCTGGAGGTATTCGGCACGCGAAAGCGCTACTTCGTCGAGCGTTCGTTGGTCAATCGCGACGAGAGGCACCTCGGGCTTGTCGGCAGACATATCAGCGGGCACAGACGGCTCCTTGTAGGCAGACGGGTGATGTTCGTGCGCGAGTCACCCTGATTATACCAGCCGCCAACGTCCGCCCGCTCATCGAGTGCTCATGGTAGATCACCCAAACGCTCGCCGCCGATATGCCAATTGTTCCAGGGGCGGCGGCATATGTAGCAACGAATCCCGGCGACGGTCAGAACGTGACCTGGCGGTGCCGAGGACGCTCCCACACGTGGTCCGCCTGGATACCGGCGAGGTAGCGGTTCCTACACAACTTCGCTGCTGCCAAAAGTGAACCGTGAGAGATTGAAAACGTCTTCCCAAGAGCACCGTCACGTATTCTACGCGGCGAGAGAGCGATCGGATAGGTGTGGAGAACGAGGTTCTTCCTGGTCCTCCACCTGTCACCCACGGCTGCTACCAGGCTGCCAACGGCGTCTGGCTGACCGACCTTGTGCCGCCGCCTACCTGTCGGGGCCAGGCCGCTAGGGCAGGATCTCGACGTACCCGTCCGTCCCATGCACGCGGATCCGCTGCCCATCCCGGATCAGCCGTGTGGCATGCTCCACCCCCACGACAGCCGGCACGCCGTACTCCCGTGCGATCACCGCGCCATGGGTCATCAGGCCCCCCACCTCCGTCACCAGGCCCTTGATCGCGACGAACAGCGGCGTCCAACTGGGGTCTGTGTAGGCAGTGACCAGGATGTCGCCCGGTTCGAGATCGGCCTCCGCCATGGCCAGGATGACGCGGGCCCGCCCTTCGACGGCCCCGGCAGAAACCGGTAAGCCGACCAGCGCGCCAGCCGGAAGATCCTCGCGTCGGTACGACCCAGCCACAGTCTCACCATCGGATGTGAGCACCCGGGGCGGCGTGAGCGCTTGATATGACCTGAACGCATCCTTGCGCTGGCTGATGAGCTGGACATCCACCTGGTTGGAGCGCACGACGTCGTGGAGCTCCTGGAATGAGAGGTAGAAGATGTCTTCCTGCTCACGAAGCACGTTGGCCCGCACAAGGCGCTCGGCTTCTTCCAGCAATGCCTGCTTGTAGACGAAGTAGCGGCTAACCATACCGTACTTTGGATACTCCCGGTACCCAATGAAGGTCCGGACCCGGTCGATCATCCGCTTGACCTCTACTACCTTCCGCTCCCCGTCCGGCAAGACCCGCAAGCGCTCCAGCAGTTCCTGTTCCTTCTTCGAGGCCTCCTGCCGCCCTCGCTCGAAGTGCCGCTTGGCGGTGCCCGGCTCGAAGTTCTTGATGTTGCTGAGGATCATGGGCACCAGTATGGTGGGGCGTTCGCTCCAGCGCGGCTTGGTGATGTCGATCTCGCCGACGCAGCGCATGCCGTAGTTGCTGAGCCAGGCCCGGATGGCGTCTTGCGCTTCCTGCCTACCGGCGAGCCTGGGAAGTTCGTTCAGGAAGCCCTCGTCCAGGAGGCCCTGGTCCTCGACGTGCTGCAGAAACGTCACCACGTCCGGATGTGGGCGGATCACGTCCGCAACGTCCAGGAGTGCCAGCCCCATCTCCGAGGTGACGTTGTGGGGGACGGACTGCGTGAGTGTGTCTGCCGCGTTCCTCTCGCCTAGCCATGTCTGCAGATGATCGTTGAGCCACCAGGTGGCCTCAAACCCTGCCATAATCACCTGATGGCTTTGTGGATCGAACAAGATCCGCCTCAGCTCCTTGATGCCCCCCAGTATGAAGTCGAGCAGCGCCGACCCGGACTTCGCCTGGATGTCGCGCTTCAAGGCGGCAATGGAGGCCTGGCTCCACTCGATCAGTTCGGTGACGATGGCTGGATCGCTCTCGATCGGGGCAGGCGGCGCCCCGCCTGCTGGTGCCACACGAGGCCCTTCGTCTGGGAGCGACGGGATGAAGTCGCCGCGGTCGAGGATGGTCTGCAGGGCATCTCGGATGAGTGGATCGCCTCGCCCCAGGACGTCCAGGAGGCCCGCGCGGCTCGCCGGCGAAGCCAGGCCCTGGGTGACGTCGACGAACAGCCTGCCGCCGGCCTCGTACATGGGCCGCGCTGCCGTTAGCTGCCACAGGGAGAGGCCCAGAGGCTTCATGGCGTCGGTCATCATTTGCCCATGACCGACGGATACGTAGACGTGGTTCTCTTGGTCGTCGGCCGCCGGGATGGGGAACAGCGTGGTGATCGGTCGACTCTGGACGATCTGGAAGTCGTCGTCTACCAGGCACCACTCGATGTCCTGGGGGCGGCCGAAGTGCGCTTCGACCCGGCGGCCCAGCTGCGCGAGCCGTACAACCTGCGCATCCGTCAGCGCTGGCTGCACCTGCCGCTCCGGCTCGATCGCCTGTTCCTGCGTTCCGCCTGTCGGCGCGGCATAGATGGCAAGTTTCTTGGTGGCAACCGCCTTGGCGATGACCTCGCCGCCCCGCACCTTGTAGACGTCCGCGTTCACCAAACCGGAGACCAGTGCCTCGCCGAGGCCGAAGCTGGCCTCAACAGAGGCGACCTTCCGGTTGCCCGTGACGGGGTCAGCCGTGAAAAGGATGCCAGCCGCCTGCGGATCGACCATCCGCTGCACGACCACGGCCATCTGGACCTTCCGCTGGTCCACGCCGTTCCGCAGGCGGTAGGTCACGGCTCGCTCGCTGAAGAGCGAGGCCCAACATCGGCTGACGTGCTGGAGGATCGCCGCAGGACCTACGACGTTCAGGTACGTGTCCTGCTGGCCCGCAAAGGAGGCCGTGGGCAAGTCCTCCGCCGTCGCGCTGGATCGGACAGCGTAGGCGTCTTGCTCGCCGAGCCGGGCAAGGGAGCGGATAATCGCCGCTGCCAGATCGTCGGGGATGGCGATCTCTTCGAGGGTCCGGCGGATCTCCGCGCTGAGCGTTCGGATTGCCTCCCGGTCGTCCGGCTTTAGACGCGCCAGCCGATCGAGCCGATCGTCGATCGACGGCGCTTCCGCCATGATTCGCTGGAAGGCGCTAGTCGTCACACAAAAGCCAGCCGGCACACGGATGCCTTCGATCCGTGAAAGTTCCCCCAGGTGCGCGCCCTTGCCGCCAACGACCGCGACCTGCGTCTGGTCGATCTCCTGAAAGCCCAACACGTAGCGCCCCATCCGATCCCTCCCTTGTGCGTGGTCTTAAGAACGACGCAGCGTCTCACCGGACTCCCAGCCCACATCTCACTCCAGGAATGGATGCCGGGGGCGTCGCGGCGGATGCCCCATTCCGGCTCCCCGGTGATCAGGTTGCTGGTTGTCGGATCCCATGCGTTCACTGCCAGGAGATCATAAAACATGATCGCGCAAATGAAACCGGGCATAAGGCCGATGTCAGATCAAGCGGAGAAGATGTACAATTCACAATAGAGGGCGAAAATGACTGCCGATAATAGTGGTTGGTTCCTCAACGAGATGCCCTTCCTCCTGCGCTCGCGGTCAATCTCTAACGTGCTGTACTTGATGTACTGGGGACGTGTGACATGCGCTGGCGTCGCATAATTGGCACACGTGGGCGGTGCTTCCGAAGCCTTGACATGCCCGCCGCTCTCGCCTATGCTCAATGACGCCCTATCGGTGCGGCCAATGACGCTGGTTTCACAGGTGAGACCGGAGCACGCCTGTCGTTCCGCGGGTAGAGAGGAAGCTCGTCTATGTCCGCGATTGAGGTTGTCCTGCGCATGGGTGGGGCTGCCCTAGCGGGCTATCTGCTCGGGTCTGTCCCGTTCGGAGTTCTCGCGGGGCGCTTCTTCGGCGACCGCGATCCGCGCGCGTTCGGCAGCGGCAAGACGGGCGCAACCAATGTTTTGCGTACTCTTGGCCCAGGTCCGGCCGTGTTCGTCGTCGTGGGTGATCTGCTCAAGGGGATGCTGGCTGTGCTGCTGGCGCGCCTGGTCTTTTTCGGCGGCCATGCCGATCCTCCTGTGCTTACCGCGACGGCTGAGGCGGTGGCAGGCTTCTGCGCCGTGCTGGGGCACAACTACTCGGTGCTCATTGGCTTCAAAGGCGGCCGCGGTGTACTCACCGGCACCGGAGCGATGATTATCATGGCGCCAATCGCTTTCCTAATTGGCCTGCTCTGCGGCGCACTGCCCATCGCCATTACCCGCTACGTCTCGCTTGGGTCAATTCTCGGCGCCGTTGGCAGCATCATCGCCGAGTTCGTCATGCTCGTTACGGGGCACGATTCGCTGCCGCATTTCCTGTACATCTTCATCGCCGGTATCGTCATTATCATTTCGCACCGCGACAACATTGATCGACTGCTGCACGGCACTGAGCGCAAGTTGGGCCAGCCCGCGCAGCCCGCGACACCCTGACGTCGCTAGCTTCCACTGCTGCCCGACGTAAAGATAACGCTGCGGCCGCTGCGCAGGTACTCGACAGCGGAGAAAACCGTCCAGATCACTGCCAGAAGCAGTATGATGTCAGAAAGCACCAGCAGGTAGTCGGAGAAACTTCCGGGTGCGCCTCCGGTCGCGAGCCCAAGCGGGAACGCGGTGCGGCCTCCGATTCCGGTCGCCAGCAGGATACCGCCTATCGAAACCAGCGTCAGCAGCGTCTTCTGTTTGCCCCAGCGCCCGGCGGGAATTACCACGCCCTGAGCCGCCGCCAGCGACCGTAGCCCCGAGACCAGGAACTCGCGCGCGACGATGACAATGACGATCCATGCGGGCACGAAACCAATCTGCACCAGCGCGATCAATGCCGCGCAAACAAATACTTTATCGGCTGTCAGATCGAGGAAGACGCCGAGGTTCGAGACGAGATGGTAGTGTCGGGCGAGCCGCCCGTCGATTGTATCGGTGACAGATCCCGCCGCGAAGAGAGCCGTCGCGGTGAGGAGTGCCCACGGCGCCTTGAGCAATATCAGGATGACGAGGGGAATGGTCGCCACCAGGCGGGCGCCGCTGAGGATGTTGGGCAGATTCCGCACGGTATGCTCCGAACTACTCTATGTACAGTGCTTCACAGTTGGATTAGGTCATCATTGCGATTTATCCCCATCGAGTGTAAGCGATGGAGCGTTGCCGTATCAAGGGGAATACGCTCGGCGACGGCGAATGTTTGCGAAGTCTATGCTCTTTTCATGTATAGTAAAGCATGGCAATAGATGGTGCGCCATGGTGCGTTGCCGGATAGTCATGGTGGGCTCTTTGGCACGGGAGAATATGGTAGCCGACACACACGTCGTCACGTCCGACGCACTGATGGCGCTGAACACGCTGGGTATCGCCGTCCTCGCGGAGGATGACGACTTGCTCGCGGTCTCGAAGCCGCCAGGTCTGGTTGCGCATCCTGCCTACCGGCATCCAGATGGCACGCTGACAGATGCGGTATTTGCCTATGCCGATGAGCGCGGGTGGACGCGACCGTGGCTGCTGCACCGGCTGGACCGCGAGACGTCAGGCGTTGTGGTGTTCGCGCGCACGGAATACGCGCGTAGAGCAATGGTGCGCCAGTTGCAGCAGCGGCAGATCGGCAAGCGCTATCTGGCAATCATTCGTGGAGGGCTGCCGTTGGACAGCGGTGTGATCGACGCGCCACTCGCTCGCGATCCAGAGGAACGGCGACGGGTGATCATCACGCCGACAGGCAAACAGGCGGCGACGCGCTATCGCGTGCTTGGCTCTCGCGGCGGATTCGCGCTCGTATTGGTGGAACCGGTGACCGGACGCACACACCAGATTCGCGCGCATCTCGCGAGCCTGGGCGCACCCCTCGCTGGCGACGCCACGTATGGCGGCACGGACGAGCACCTGCGAGCGCTCGGTATCGAGCGTGTGCAACTGCACGCCTGGGAGCTTGCGTTTAGGCATCCAGCGTCGGGCAGCGACTATGTGGTGCGGGCGCCGGTTCCACACGACATGAACGATGTGCTCGTGGCGATTGGGTTGCGGGACTTGCTCGTAGAAGACTCGACGGTAGCGCGCATGTGACGCGCTGAGATAGCGGAAGCATGTCATTTGATAAGGGGGAATCGTGGAACTTACGTCACTTGACCAGATCAACCAGCAGTATCGCCAGATCTACTTTCAGCCACACTTCGATGACGCCGTACTCTCATGTGGTGGTTCTATCGGTCTGCAAACGGCGACGGGCAATCGCGTGCTGGTCGTGACTGTCTTTGGCGGCATTCCTGCGGCGGGTACGCGCTCCAACGCATTTGTGGCGCAGACGCTCCAGAACATGGGCCTCTCCACCGATGCGGCTGAGGCGGTTCGCCAACGTCGCGCCGAAGACCAGGCCGCGGTCGAGTCGCTCGGGGCTGACGTGCTGCGGCTGGATTACCTCGACGCCATCTTCCGAGGCGATCCGGCGTATTACCAGGGTGACGATGCGCTCTTTGGCGGAGTCAATCCGGCGGACCTCTCGCTCGACGAGGAACTTGCGAAGATCTTCCTCTCGATTCACGAGCGAGCGCCGCTGGCCGCACTCTACGCGCCGTTGGGCGTCGGTCACCACGTTGACCACCAGCTTTGCTGCTCAGCGGCCGACCGCCTGGCGCAGCGCAAACTGAACGTCAAGTTCTATGAGGATTTCCCCTACGTGACGAACAGTGGCGCGCTTGCCGCTCGCCAGCGAGAACTGAACATGACGATGGAGGCAGAAATGGTCGAGAT
>DAHUXT010000379.1 GCA_027307065.1 Ktedonobacteria bacterium | reverse complement strand
GCCGGTCTGTATGTCTCGCTTCCGTTGATGACGCCTGCTCTGTCTCGTCGTCTCGCGGATATTGGCCGCACATATCAGTCGTCGAGCGTCGCGAACAGGTTGTTGAACGACTCCGCCAGGGTGGGATGGGCAAAAATGGCATCGCGTAGGGTGGTATAGGGCATCTGGCCCATCATCGCGACCTCGAGCATCGCCATCAGCTCCCCGCCCTCGATACCAAGGATGGCGCAGCCGAGAATCTGCTTCGTGTCGGCATCCACGATGGCCTTCATCATTCCCCTCGACTCGTCTACCTCTAGCGCGCGCGCCACGTAGTTCATCGGCATCTTCGCCACCCGATAGTTGCGTCCCTGCTCGCGGGCCTCCTGTTCACTCAGGCCCACGCGCCCCAGCTGCGGATCGAGAAACACGGTGTAGGGGATAGGGCGCCCCGTCGTCGTGGCGTTGCCACCCTCGATGAGATTGGTGCGCAGAATGCGGAAATCGTCATACGAAATGTGTGTGAACGCCGGACCACCGTTCACATCGCCCACCGCGTAGATGCCCGGCGCGTTTGTCTCCAGCCGCTCATTGACAGGAATGTGGCCGCGCTTATCTGTCTGCACCCCGGCGGCGGCGAGATTGAGCGCCTCGGTGTTGGGTGTGCGGCCAGCGGCCACCAGCAGATGCGAGCCTGTCACCGTGCGTTCGCCCTCTGGCGTCCTCACGCGCACCTGAATGCTGGCGTCGTCGCCCTTCGACACGCCCAGCGTCTCGGCTTGTAATAGCACTTCGACACCATCTTCGCGCAGGATGTCCGCGACCGCCTCGGCGATGTCGGGGTCCTCACGCGAGAGGAGTTGGCCGCCGCGCTGAATGATCGTGACCTGGCTGCCGAAGCGACGGAACATTTGCCCGAACTCCAACCCGACGTAACTGCCGCCCAATACCAGCAGATGCTCCGGCACAAGATCCAGTTCCATGACGGAGGTTGAGTTCAGCACCGGCACAGTATCCAATCCAGGAACGGATGGCACGCTGGGCCGCGCGCCCGTATTGAGGACGATGATCGGCGCGGTTAGTGCGTGTGTCACGCCGCTGGCCAGCCGCACCGCCAGCGACTTCGGTCCGGTGAAGGTAGCCTCGCCGAAGAAGTAGTCGAGTCCCTGCGCCGCGTGAATTCTCCGCTCGCTCCCGCCGCGAAAGCTCTCGACAATGGCGCGTTTACGTTGCCGCACCTCCGCCATATTCACGGTCAGCGGTCCAGTGTGTACGCCGTAGTCGGCGGCTCGCCGGGCAAGATAGGCCACCCGCGCGCTGGCGACCATCGTTTTCGTCGGGGTGCAGCCCTCATTGATGCAGGTGCCGCCTACATGCTCGCGCTCGATCAGCGCTGTCTTGCGGCCAGCATTCGCGAACGCGATGGCCAGTGGACCTGCCGCCTGGCCAGAACCGACGATGATGGCATCGTACGACTGCGTCTCGGGGGTGCTGCCAGGGGTGCTCTCACTCACGGCGGATGCTCCTTGCTATTCGGTGCGTGGCGTTCGCCAAAGCACGCTCGCTCGTCTCACGCGGGTTTTTCTCCTGTGGTGCGCTATCACCGCGTAGTCTCTGTAGAGAGTAGCACCGTTACAGCAAGTCCGTGGCCGATATGGAAACGCGAGGCAACGCATTCACAGTGTCGCGCAGGCGCCAAGGTCGTATCATCTGTACGGTCACGTGCGATAGTGAAACCAGGATAGCGTACGGAACTGGAGATCGAGCGCACTGCGAAAACAGCGACAGGAAGGAAGGAAGGAAGATTGCCCTATGGCAGATGAGTGGATGGATGTCTCGGCGCCGCTGAAATCGGGCATGGTGCATTGGCCGGATAATCCGCCGGTTGACATCGAGCGGATGCTCTCCATCGAACGCGGGGACGCGTGCAATGTCTCGAAGCTGTCGCTGGGGGCACATACCGGCACGCACATGGATGCTCCGGTACACTTTCTGGCGCACGGATCAGGGATAGATCAGATGCCGCTCACCGCCGCGATGGGGCATGCCCGTGTCATCGAGATCGGCGACTCTGAGTCCATTAAGCGCGGCGAGCTCGAAATGCACCACATCCAGCCAGGTGAGCGCGTGCTCTTCAAGACCCTCAACTCGCTGCGCTGCTGGCAGACCGACAACTTCGTGGAAGATTTCGTCTATATCGCGCACGAGGCCGCGCAATACCTGGCAGACATCGGCGTGCAGACGGTCGGGGTGGATTATCTCTCCGTCGGCGGCTACCGCGTCGATGGGCAGGCGACACATCAGGCGCTGCTGGAGGCGGGCATCTGGATTATCGAGGGCCTCAATCTCTCGCAGGCGCACCCTGGCACGTACGATCTTGTCTGTCTGCCGCTGCGGATTGTCGGCGGCGATGGCGCACCAGCACGGGCAATCTTGCGATGGGTTGGCCCAGATGAGCATGCGAGCGCCGAACCATAGGCTACAGGCGATACGCATCAGCCGGATGGCACGCGATTCTGGCGCAACGTCCGGCTACGCGCCGTCGCTCAGCCGTTCCGCTTCCATGCGCGGAAAGTGCGCAGCAACTGCTCGCGCGCGTCGTCGGGAATGTCGCTCTCTTCGAGCGTACCGACGATCTCAATCGTCCGCCGCACCTGCGCCAGGTAGGCGCGGCACCCCGAACAGGAGTTTATGTGGCTCTCGAAGCGCGCGCGGTCTTCTGAGGAAAGTATGCCCTCGATATAGTCGGTGACCAGTTCGATAAGCTCCTGGCAACTCAAGTCATCCGACGATGTCATATTTCGCCCGCTTCTTCCGCACAGTACGCTTCGAGCGCCGCACGCGCCTTCAACCGTGCGCGATGCAAAATCACCCGTTGATTCGTCTCGGTGAGCGCCAATGTGTTACAGACCCTTCGGGAATCGTTCGGGAATCGTGGCCCGGTTCTGTGGCACGTGGGGCCAGTGATACCACATTTCATGAAGTTATGGGAGGATGCCAACCCCTCATCCTAGCCCGCGCAGGCGGGCTTTG
>DAHUXT010000378.1 GCA_027307065.1 Ktedonobacteria bacterium | reverse complement strand
CCCAAACCGCTGCCGCAGTTCCTCCAGCATGAGTTGCGTATCGTCGCCAACCGCCATGTATCTGAATCCCCCGCTGTGCTTCGACATGCCACGTCGCGCTGGCTCGCCGCGCGGCGCGGACGTGTGTTGACGCGCCAACGAGCATTCCAACAGGGCCAGTATACACGCCCGCGACCAGTGCGCGACAGCGCAACAGGACGAAGCGCCGAGGAAGACCTGGCAGCATTGGCGGCATCACGCAGATGGCAGGCTGACGATGTAGTCTTGTGGGGTCAGCAGCACCGTGCGCCCGGTGAACATGCTGTTAAAGACGCTGAGCGGCATATAGTGGACGTAGTAGAGCGACGAGTCGACCAGCCGCACACCCTGATTATCGCCCGCGGTCATCACCAAGAAGTGGCCGCCGGAGAAGAAGTGATAGAACCCGTAGCTGATGCGCACATTGACGATCAGCGGCAGATGCAGCTTGTTGGTGATGTACAACATCTGGCTGTACGTCAGGTTCTCGCGGAACTCTGCCCGCATACCATGACGTATGGCGACCTGCTGGAATCCGGCATAGCTGAGCAGACCACCATAAGGCGATATATAGTTGCCCAACTCGTCGATCATCCGGCCGATGGTGGCGCCATGGACACCCCAGGCCGTCAGCGTTTCCGCCAGCACTGCCGCGCTACATGCCGCGCCCCAGTAGGAGTTGTACTGGGCGACCGAGTCGTACTGGTCTACCAGCGTGCCCTGGGTCAATGGCTTCACGAGATCGGCGATGCTCTGAGTCGAAGCGCTCGCCGCCTGCGTATTGAAGAACTGCATCAGCGGCTGGGCTGGCTCGCCCGCCTTCGTCACCGAGAGCAAGAGCGTCACCACAATAGCGATAATCACCAGCAACGAGCGCGACACCGACCATGGATGGTGCTGCGCCGTCTCGATGGCGCGGGTGTAGACCGGCTTGCGTACCGGCACAGGTGGCCGCCAGGCGACCAAATCGGGCATGCTATCAACTGCCATGAGGGCGCGCGCGTTGCCCTGGTACGTGTTCTGAACACGGTTCTGGCCGGCAACTGGCTCGATCAGCGGCTCAACAGCCTGTTGCATATGGGTCAGCGCCAGCGGACGCGCCACCGACTGGGCACGGCTCCGTGTGGTCGTCATACGCGCATCGTCGTCGTCATCGTCGAAACGTGACCAATCCTGGCCATCACGCGCATGCTCATCCCAGGATGACTGCTGATGTCCCCGGTGATGCATGGCGCGGTCGAGAAAGGCGCGCGCGGGACGCCGATGCGCGGCGGTATGCTCTCCGTCGCGGTCGATGGCATGGATAGATGGATGTGATGGCAATGTGAATTGCGGCGGTCCGGATGGAGCCTGCGCATCGCGCGCGGAATAGTCTTGCTCGAAATAGTCTGCGTCGTCGTTATTCCGCCGGACGGGAGTTCGCGGATCGGTGGCGTCTGCCAGGGTACGTGCGCGTCGTGCGCGCGTCGCGATGCGTCGGTCGCCAGATGCCGCTGGCGCCTTTCGGGAGGATCGGACGTTCTTCTCCATGCGTGGGGCATCCTCCCTGCGTCCCTGGGGCAATTACATCGCCCATCTCACCACGATCAGAAGCTCTAGGCGTCATGCGGGTCCGTCGAGCACGCCGAGAGATCATATCCCGGCCCGTAGCGAGAATAGTATACACCTCTGCCATAGCCGTCAAGGTGAGGCGCCAGAATTATCTATTGGCGAGTGCTGTCGCGTTTTGGGGGGTTGACGGGTGAGGCGCTTTCAAGTATAACGGTCCCAGCCGGGAATGTGGATCTGCGCTCTGGTCTTATCGCACCTCTCAACACCATATTGCCGGCCTTTTTTGCGCGCTGGCCAATGTTCCGGCGCGCTCCCCAGAGCGACGACCTGTGAGAGACACGCCCAGGAAACCCGACGACGCGATCAACACGTCGACGACATTCCCCACAAGGGAGGACTGCCCATCATGCCCCAAACTTCCGCGCCACCGCTGGCGGGCGTGCGCGTGCTCGATCTCTCGCGTCTGCTTCCCGGTGGCTACGTCACTCAGATGCTCGCCGACCTTGGTGCCGACGTGCTCAAGATCGAGGAGCCGGGAATCGGCGACTACGCGCGCGCGATGCCGCCATTCGCGGGAACGGTGGGACAGGCGTTTCTTGCGGTCAATCGCGACAAGCGCAGTGCGGCGCTCAACCTGAAACATCTGGAGGGACGCGAGGCGCTGTTGCGGCTGGTGGACGGCGCCGATGTGCTGCTAGAGAGCTATCGTCCCGGCGTCATGGCGCGTCTCGGCCTGGACTACGCGGCGCTCCACGCGCGCAATCCGCGGCTGGTCGTCTGCAGCATTTCCGGCTATGGGCAGAGTGGCCCGTATAGCCAACGCGCCGGGCATGATCTCAACTACGTCGGCTACGCGGGACTGCTGGCGCATCTGGCGCGACCCCATGAGCCACCCGCCATGCCCGGCGCGCAGCTTGCCGATATCGCGGGCGGCTCGCTGATGGCGGTCGCGGGTATTTTGGCGGGGCTGGTGGGTTGCGCGGCGACGGGCGAGGGCCGATATATCGATGTCTCGATGACCGATGGCGCGCTCTCGCTGCTGCCGCTGCTGGCAACCCGTGTGCTCAACGGCACGCCCGAACCCGCGCCGGGAGAGGCCGAACTGACCGGCGCGCTCCCCGGCTACAACCTGTATGAAACCGCCGATGGCCGTTATCTCACGGTGGCCGCGCTGGAGCCAAAGTTCTACGAAAATCTCTGCAACCAGTTGGGACGGCCAGACCTCATCGCGCGCCAGTTCCCCCACGACAGCGCCGACCGCGACGCGACTATTGCCGAGCTGGCGGCAATCTTTCGGACGAAGACTCGCGCTGAATGGCTGACAGAACTGGCGGACGCCGATTGCTGCGTTGGCCCAGTCAACACACTCGGCGAGGCGCTGGCCGATCCGCAACTGCGGGCGCGTGGCATGACGGCTCATGGCAGCTATGGTGAACGGGATGGCGAAG
>DAHUXT010000377.1 GCA_027307065.1 Ktedonobacteria bacterium | reverse complement strand
TCGCCGGGCGCCAGGATGACGCGCCGGATATTGGCGAGGTTGAAACGTGTCTCGGTATGTTCCTCAAGATGGGCTATGACGACTGCGTCTGAGTAGAGTTGCAGCTCTTTGCCCAGCCCATAGCGCACCGTGGCAAGTGGTTTCTGACCGTCGTCTAGCTCGTCGGTCGTGTCTGGCGTGTCTGGCTCGTCTGGCATGGGCATCTCATCGGTCACACTTGAAGAATCGTTGGCCATCGTCTCCGCAATCTGGTCGTCACCTGTTCCGCGCCACTGGAAGCCGTGGCTCACCGTATTGTAGCACTCTCCCCGCAGGCAAAAAACACCCCCCGCCGACGCAAATCGGGGAGGGGTGGATTGGCGTGAAGGGTTATCCGTTACGCTTCAGCTTGCCAGTGCGCTTGGCGTAGCGTTCCGCCAGGTTGAAGATATACTGTCCGACGGGAATGCTGACGACGGCGCAGATCAGCAGCGGCCAGATGACGTGCCAGGCGTCGAACGGCGTAGCGCTTGGAATCAGCGCGCCGCGAAGACCATCGAGCACATAGGTTGCTGGTGAGATCACCGAGAGCGCCTGGAGCACCGGCGGCAGTATCGTCACCGGATAGTAGACACCAGAGACCAGCAGGATGACCGCGCGGATGATGTAGGCCATCTGCGCGCCTCGCTCGGTGTAGAGCATCGGCAAAACGGCGGCCATCGTGCCGAAGCCAATGAACGAGAAACTGCCAATCGCCAGCACCAGCACTGCCATTCCCCAGTTGGCCTGCGAGAGATCCAGATGGAAGAACAGCGCCATGATGCCGAGCTGCAACGCTGTCATGATGATGCCGTGAATCAACGCGAAGGCGCAGGTGCCGAACATATGCGTCACGCGCGAGACGGGCGCCATGAACGTGTATTCGATGGTGCCTTCCCAGCGCTCCATTGTCACGGTCTCGGTGACACTGTCAAAAACGACCGCCAGGAACGTCCAGACGGCGGTGCCGATGGCGAGATACAGGATAAAGCGGTTAGTCGCCGCTGGATTGAATTTCGCGCCGGAGGTGGCTTGTGCGCTTGGCGCGATGAACGTGACGCTCAGCGCATTGACCACGTTATAGGTGATCCAGACCAGTTCCCATGCCCAGTAACGTTTCGTCAGGTACCAGTTGCGCTCGACAAACGCGAATCCCTTATTGGCTTCGCTGCCAGCCGATCGCGCCGCCGACCGGGCGGCATGCTGGATGCCTCGTTCTTTCGCCATACCAATCATGATGTCTAGTTGCCTCCCAGTTCGGTCGCGTGCTTATGCGCTTCTGTGTCGTCGGGTGCTTCGTCGCCCTCTTCTTCATCCTCTTCGGCCTCATCCTGTTCCCAGTCGCGGCCAGTATGGGCGAGGAAGACCTCTGTCAGCGTCGCCGGATGATCCAGCCCCATGCGGGCGGCGACGTCCAGCTTGAGTTGCTCTGGTGTGCCCTCCGCGACGATACGTCCGCCGTCGATGATGGCGATCCTGTCACAGAGCGCGTCGGCCTCGTCCATGTCGTGCGTCGTCAGCAGAATCGTGGCATCGTGCGTGTCACGGAGTTCGCGGATGAACACCTGCACGTCTTGCTTGGAGCGAGGATCGAGACCGGTGGTCGGCTCGTCCAGCAACAGCAGAATCGGCGCGGTAAGGAAAGCGCGGGCAATGGCGACCTTCTGCTGCATCCCGCGTGACATATTCTCCAGCGGTTGTGAGATACGGTCGCGCTTGATGCCCAGCCGCGTCAGAATGTCAAGAATCATCGGGCGCGCGTGTTTCGCGGTCAGGCCATAGAGCCGGGCCGAATAGAGCAGATTCTCCATCGGGCTGAGTTTGCGAAAGAACGCCGCTTCGACGCTCACCCGGTTGATCAGCCGCTGCACCGCGCGCACGTCGCGCTCCACATCGTGACCAAAGACCTCGACCTTGCCCTCGTCGGGCAGCAACAATGTGGAGATGAGGCGGATCAGTGTGGACTTGCCCGATCCATTCGAGCCGAGCACGCCAAAGATTTCGCGGCGCGGTATCGTCAATGAGACGTTATCCACCGCGCGGACGATCTTGGCGGACTTGCGATTCTTCGCGCCGCGAGTGAGCCAGCGCGGCCGGCCGCTTTTGACAAACCGCTTCGAGACGGATGTGACATGCAGCGCATCATGGCCGTCCAGGCTGGCAAGCTCGGCAGCCGAGAGCGTGCCCGGACGGCGCGGCGGTTCCGTGGGAAGCGCCTCCTCACGAAGTGGTGACGACGATGGTGTCGACGATGGCGAACTGGTTGGCGTCAAAGTTTCCTCCTTGCCACGAGGCGTGGCGCATAGTGAGACGCGCGATAGGCGAGTGAAAGGGACGCACAGAGCGCGTCTGGAATGCGTATCGGGTGCGTGCGAGCCGGGAAAGTGGCCACGCGCCACCGCGCAAAGCCGCACGGAGACGGCATAACATCACACGAAGACGATGAGCTAAGAGCACATTGACGGCTGCGGGTCTGTGCTGCCCGCAGGATTCGGGGAAGCCCGACGGCCTAGCGGGAACGCGCTCGCGGTGTCCGGAGGCGCGTGATGAAAACGCTGAGTCCAGAATTCTTGCGCGGGACACCGATTCCGGTGATGCCGGAACCCAGGATGGCGAAATGCGAACCTTCGCTGGTGGAAGGTGCGATGGTCGCAGCCTGGCGGCAGAAGGGGCTACCGCTCATGCATGTGCTGCTATTCCACATTCCGCACCTCCTCAGTGCTGCCGTATACTTGGACACTCTAGCGAGTATAGAGGCCACAGCCAGGGGGTGTCAAGACGCGTCTGGCAGATTTCTGACTGTCCTGCACCAATGGACAGGTCCAGGTTATTGGCGCGATGGCAGATGGCTTTCCGACAGTACTCAGGTCGGTGTTCAGCGCGAATGTCATCATGGAGAGCGAGGCGTAACCATATCTACGCACGAGAATAAGACGTCCCCTGATCGCCATCCCGGTGTTGCCGGATGATGGAGTCAGGGGGCGTTGTTCTATCGTCTTTCGAGTGTTGCGGGTCGGGACTGGGAAG
>DAHUXT010000376.1 GCA_027307065.1 Ktedonobacteria bacterium | reverse complement strand
CGACCGAACGGACCTTCACGATTGCGTTCTGGGCGCTGCTGAACATCTTGATCGTCACGCTTCCGTTGACTCACGTCCCCTCAGTGAATCTCTCCGCCGCCGTGATAGGCGCAATCTACGGCGTGGCTTTGCTGGTGTATGTGACGATCAATCGTCGAACGCGTCATATGCCGGAATATCGTCTGCCAGCACCAATCACGACTCTGGCTGAAGCTCCCATCACCATCGCGATCTCCGCCACCGGGCGAGATGTGCTTCGCGCCACCTTCCTTGGAGGAATACCAGCGAGCGCGCTCTTCCCGCTGATTCGCGCATTTCACGAGTATCAAATCACGCCATCAGAGAGTCGATTTGCGGCACTGGTCCGCCCAATGCTGCTGATGGGTGTTGCCGGGGTCAGTCTCCTCAGCATCGGATATTTATTGACAGTCACACTTCCCTACATAGAAGGTAAGAATGTTCTCCAGTTCGATGCAGCCGGGCTGCGGCAGGGACGTGGCGGCAGACAACGGTATATCCGCTGGCAAGACATCGCGAGTCTCACCATCGCTGTGTATCCAGATATGGGCGCGTCGTTCACTGTCGCGAGTGCGACACAGGTGATCTATTGGCCCGCTCATGCGCGGTGGGTGCAGCCGCCCGAGGGCGCGTCCACCGACGACGTGGGCGCGCAGTTTGCCGCCATCGTGGCGCAGCGGGCAGGCATCCAGCCGACCACCGAGTGGGCGTAATGACACGCACGCCATACGTGGACAGACAGGCGGAATCGCACGTATACTCGCGAGAGAACGCGGGTGAGATGCGTCACGGTAGCCGCATGAACGCCGTAACCTCAGCGTAAGGAGCCGACATATGCCAGAAATCACCGCCAATGGGCTGCGCTTCTATGTCGTGGATGAAGGCTCAGGTACGCCAGTGGTGCTGCTCCACGGGTTTCCCGACACATCGTATCTGTGGCGGCATCTGATTCCCGAACTCACCCACACGGGCTTTCGTGCCATCGCGCCCGATCTACGTGGACGTGGCAAAAGCGAGCGGCCCGACAAGGTCGAAGACTACGCCCTCACCAAGAGCGTGGCGGATGTCGCCGCCATCATGGATGCCCTCGGCGTCGAGCGCGCGCACATCATCGCGCACGACTGGGGCGCCGCCGTCGGCTGGCTCTTCGCGTCGCTCAAACCCGAGCACGTGGATCATCTGGTCGCGGTCTCCGTGCCGCATCCCTCCACACGTGGCAAGCCGAGCCTTGAAGAACTGCAAAAGGGGTGGTATCGCCTGCTGTTTCTCTTCCCGAACATCGAGACGGCGCTCCAGGACGACGATTGGTATCTGATGCGCACATTGATTCAGAGTGGCGGCGATCTCGATCGGTATCTCAACGATCTCTCTGAGCCGGGAGCGCTTACCGCGGCGATCAACTGGTATCGCGGCAACATCTCGCCCGAACGACTCAACGCGCCACCGGTGCGGCTGCCGCTCATTCAAGCGCCGACGATGGGCGTCTTCAGCACTGGTGACCTCTACCTGACCGAAGACGCGATGAAGCGCTCAGCCGAGTTCGTGGCAGGTCCTTGGCGCTATGAGCGAATCGAAGGGGTTAGCCACTGGATACCGTCCGACGCGCCGGAGCGGTTCAATCAACTTGTGCTGGATTTCTTGCGGCATTAGCGACCCCAGGCGCCCGCCAACGCGCATCTACGCGCCAACGCTCGATGGAAGCTCAGACGGCCCGTATGTGGGATCACGCATGGTGGACCCGCGCGCGAGGAGCCTGCCTGTGAGAATCACCTGGCAGTCGCGCCAATGACGTCGGTCAGCTGGGCGATGGGCGTGAGCGGCGATGGCGGCTGCCATGTTCCCTTTTCCCACTGCTACACGGACCACTAGCCCGGTCATCTCCCGCTTGCGGGAAAATTATCGACTGTGCTATACTGCCCGGCGGAAGGGTGTCCGAGTGGTTTAAGGTGCCGCTCTCGAAAAGCGGTGAGCCCCAAAAGGGCTCCGTGGGTTCGAATCCCACCCCTTCCGCCTCGTGTGTCTGGAGGAGTCCCATAGAGGCCTAGTGGGCGCGACTGGAAATCGCGTGTGCCAAAAGCACCGTGGGTTCGAATCCCACCTCCTCCGCCAGCAGTCTCGCCAGCCACTCTCGCGCGGTTGCCATCCGAATCAGTGATGCGCAGCCGCTCTCTTGTTTCCGCTGTTTCCGCGTCTGACATCGCATTCTGAAAGGGAGCAAGCCCATGGACAAAGCGCCTCGTGGCCGTGGCATCATCGCTGGCGTCATGATCTTCGCGGCGCTGCTCATCCTCGCATACTGGGTGATCTGGTTCCTGGTCGATCGCAATTTACTGGCGTCGCTGCATACCGACTATTACTACCGCTTCGAAAACGCTTTCCCCGTTGCGGACGCCTGGTTGGGGATATTGCTGCTCCTGGCGACGGCTGGGCTGCTGCTGCGACGCTCGTGGGGATTGCTGGCGGGCCTGCTTGGCGGCGGCGCGGGCATCTATCTCGGCCTCATGGATGTGCTCTTCGATCTCGAAAACGGTGTCTACCGTGTGCCCGCGGGTGGCGATGCCAGCGGTCCGATCATCGAGATCGTCATCAACGTGCTGACGTTCGCGCTCGCCATCATCGTCATCACCTATATCTGGCGGCATCGCGCCTGGTTTCTGCGCGACACCGACAAATAGCCGCCGACGACGTGATTGGTAATTTGCACGTAGTTCGAGTCAAATTGCGCGAAGTGTTAGTCATTCGAGCGCTGCTCGGAGCTGTCGGAGCTGGCTGAGCCACTCCGTGCCCAACTGGCGCCCATTGGGGAGTTGGTCGTCTCGCTCCCAGCGCCACGTAGTAATCATCGCCAGCATGAGGATCAGGCACTCGCGCAGCACGTCATGGTTGACACCCGGATAGTGCTCGCTGACTTCCTCGGGCGCATGGGCGAGGTCGAATTCGACAGGTCCACGGCAACACGTCTCGAGGTCTATAAAGAGCAGCCCGTTCTTCGTGGTGAGCACGTTGCCCGGGTGCGGCTCACCATGCAGGAGCTGCT
>DAHUXT010000375.1 GCA_027307065.1 Ktedonobacteria bacterium | reverse complement strand
TGCGTGACGAGAAGGTGAAGGTGCTCAGCGCGATTCCGCCGCTGCACGACTCGGAAATTACCGTGGATACGGTACGTGGGCAATATGGCGCGGGCTACGTGGGTGGCGAAAATGTCGTCGGATACTGCCAGGAGCCTGACGTCAAGCCCGACTCGCACACCGAGACGTATGTGGCGCTCAAGCTCAATATTGAAAACTGGCGCTGGGCAGGCGTGCCATTCTATCTGCGCCATGGCAAGCGGTTGACCAAGCGGCTCACCGAGATCGCGATACAGTTCAAGCGGCCCCCGTACCTGCTCTTCTCGGGGACCGGTGCCGACCAGATTCAACCGAACGTGCTTTCGCTGCGCATTCAGCCCAACGAGGGGATTTCGTTGCGCTTCACGGCAAAGGTGCCCGGACAGGAAATGCAACTGCGTGCCGTTAATATGGACTTCCTCTACGGTAGTTCTTTCGGCGTCGAGCCGCCAGAGGCGTACGAGCGGCTGTTGCTCGATTGCATGCATGGTGATCCGACACTCTTTACGCGCATCGATGAAACGCTGCTTGCCTGGAAACTGGTCGATACCATCGTCGCGGGATGGAGCAAAGAACGTTCCGCGCTTCCGCAGTATGAGCCAGGCACATGGGGACCCAAGGAGGCCGATCAGCTCATCGAGCGCGATGGTAGAACCTGGAGGCGACTATGAGTGGGCTGAATGATCTGCTCGCGGGAATGCGCAAAGTGGAGGTCGACCAGATCGAGAAGTCGCTGGATGACATCTGGCGCGAAACCAACGTCAATACGCTTTCTGGCGGTGGGGTGGCCGTTTCACGCAACGCCGTCATGACGCTCGTCATCTTTACCCGCAACGAGGCAGAGGCTGTGCGCGCGATTCAGTCGGTCGAATCTATGAGCGCGGTTCACCCCTCGCGCTGCATTCTGGTGACCACGCTCGAAGCCCGCGAAGGCGCTCCCATCGAGGCCTACGTCGGCGGGCGTCTGCGCAATGTCAGTGGCAGTGGCGCCAGCAGCTATGGTGAGCAAATCGTGCTGGAGGCGCGCGATGGCGCGGCACAACATCTGCCGGGCGCTGTCTTGCCGTTGATCCTCTCCGGTCTTCCGTCCTTCCTGTGGTGGAATGGCGAGCCTCCCTGGCGCTCCGAGCAATTTGAGGCGATGGTGGATGGGTGCGACCGCATCGTCCTGGACACCTCTGAGATGACCCGCGGCGAAGATAGTCTGGTTGCGCTCGAAGATGTGGAGCATCGCAAGATCTCCAACTGCGCCTTCAGCGACTTCAACTGGACCCGCCAGCAGCCGTGGCGTGAGTTGGTGGCCGGATTCTTCGACAGTGACTCGCTGCGCCCATATCTCGAAGGCATTGACCGGCTGACCGTTGAATATGCCGCGGGCGCTGAAAGTAGCGCTCCGAATCCGGCGGCGGCGTATTTGTTCGTTGGCTGGCTGGCCTCGCGGTTGGGATGGCGCACGCAGAGCGGAGCGCGTGGCACGGGCATGGATGAGCAGCGGCAACATACGCTCTATAGCGGTATCGGCCAACCGATTACCGTCGAAGTGACGGCGAGGCACGGCGTGCCTATCAAAAGCTGGCATAGCATTGTCGCGGAAGACGCCGCGTTCGACGCCAGCGCGTCGGGGATTCGCCCAGGGGCTGGGCAAGCCTGTGTCGGCTCCGGAGCGCTTATGACCGTTCATTTGCATGCCCGCGTGGACGGCAACACTGGCACATTCGCCGTTGCCCGCGAGCGCGATATGCGCCACGCCTCGACGCTGTGCCATGTGCCAGAGAACGCGCTGCCCTCGCAGACAGTGCATCTGCCGTCGCTGGGTGAATCGGCGCTGCTGATGGAGCAACTGGAAGAACTGACGCACAACACGATCTATGAGACGGCGCTTGCCGCGGCGGCGCACTTGAGCGGGCTGACACCAGGGAGGGTTCGGCCGTGAGTTCAGCGGATAATTCAGATGGTAACAACGGTACAACACGTACGCAATTGCGCGTCTTTGAAAATCTTGACGCGCTGGCACATGGCGCTGCCGACTTGTTCGTGCGGCTACAGGGAGCAGATCGCCCGCACGAGCACTTCAATGTCGCGCTTTCCGGTGGCTCGACGCCGCGCGCGTTCCATAGCGCATTAGTGGGGCCGCCCTATCGCGAACAGATTGCCTGGGAAAGCATCCAATATTTTTGGGGCGACGAGCGCTTCGTGCCGCCGGACGACCCACAGAGCAACTATCGCATGGCGTTCGAGACGCTGCTCTCACAGGTGAGTGTGACGAGCGATCAGGTACATCGTGTGCCGACGGAGCGGGGGGATCCCGCTATCGTCGCCGATCTCTATGAGGCCGATATTCGGCGCGACATGAACGTGCTGCCGGGGCAGTTTCCGCGCTTCGACGTGATTCTGCTCGGCATGGGACCCGACGGCCATTGCGCGTCACTCTTTCCCCATACCGACGCGCTCGCCGTGCGCGACCGGCTGGTGACGGCGAACCACGTGCCGCAACTGCACACCGACCGCATCACCTTTACGGTGCCCGTCATCAACAACGCGGCGCATGTGGTCTTTCTGGTCGCCGGAGCCGACAAGGCTGATGCGCTGGCCGCCGTGCTCGAAGGCGCACGCGATACCGAGACCTACCCATCGCAACTGATCGCGCCCGAAAATGGTACGCTTCATTGGCTGGTCGACCGCGCTGCCGCGGCCAAGCTAGAGCATATCTGATGGCTTCGTGATACTAGGGAGGAGCGGTGTATGGCGCTTGTGGTTCCCTCGATACTCTCCGCCGATTTTGGCCGGCTGGGCGAGCAAGTCAAAGAGGCGCAGTCCGCTGGAGCGGACAGGCTGCAAATCGACGTGATGGATGGACGCTTCGTGCCTAATATCACCGTTGGCCCGTTGGTGGTGGAGGCGGTTCGCCGCGCCACCTCACTCCCACTGGAAGCCCATCTGATGATCGTCGAGCCTGAGCGCTACATCGGCGACTTCGCGCAGGCGGGGGCTGACATCATCATCGTTCACCAGGAGGTTTCACCGCATCTGCACCGCACCATCGAACAAATCAAGCGAC
>DAHUXT010000374.1 GCA_027307065.1 Ktedonobacteria bacterium | reverse complement strand
CTCGCTCGAGCGTGCGGGATTCGTGTTATCGAAGAGATCGCCTGATGCTGACGCCTGCCAGGTGCCCGCGATATAGTTGAGGTACGTTTTCGGATTCTTGGTTGCCTGAGTATCTGATGTGTTGGCTGATGTCGTCGTCGTCATCGTCTCTTCACTCTCCGTAGTGGTGCGGGTCAATATGCCAAAGCGCCCGCGGCTTTTTTCGATGGCTTGCGCGCGGGCATACACCGATAGTATAGCACGCGGCGACACGCACAGACGTGGCTATACGCTTGGGTTTGCCGCTGCTACAATACGGATGCCAGCCGGTGTTTCTTACGGTGTTTGGGAGCGGACGATATGAAGAGCAGACGAGCCTGGTGGCTGGCGCCGTCCACCACCGTGTGGTTCCAGATCGCCGCGCTCGCATTACTGCTTACACCGCTGGTATGGCGTGATTTTGGCACGCTGGCCAGCCTGCGATTTGCCGCCGTTCTCGCCGTCACTGCCATCTTGCTGCCACTCATCCTCTATTGGCTGCGACGGCGGGTTGGCCCGGAGCCGAATACGATTGCCAATGTACTGACGCTCGCCCGTCTCGTCGTCGGCTGCGCGCTGGCCGCGTTGGTGCTCTCTGGCGCGCATGATCGCCTTCGTGCGGCAGCGGTCGTCATCTGGGCATTGGTGGTGTTTTCGGCGACGCTGGGCGACTGGCTGGATGGTCCGATTGCCCGCCGCGAGGGGACGACGAAATTTGGTGTGATGCTCGACATCGAGTCCGACTCGTGGCTAACGTTATGGAGCGCGCTTGCCGCTGTGACGCTGGGCGATGTGCCGTGGATCTGTCTGCTCGCGCCGTTGATTCGGTATCTGCATCCGCTGTTTGATCTGAGCACGGGAAAGTTGCCGGAAGGCGGCGGCCCGTGGTGGAGTCGCGTGACCGGCGTGGCGCAGATGGCGATGCTACTTTGGGGATTCGCCCCGGTTGCTGGAGCACTACGAGACACCTTGTTGGGCGCGTTTATCTGGCCGGTGAGTCTGGCGCAGGTGTTTACCATGCTTGCGCTGCTTGCGCTGCGACGCCGATAGTCCCCTTTTCGCCACGAAATGGGCGAAGCGCCTTGCGTGCGGGAAACACCCTATGTTATACTAGTTCGGTGCGCGGCGTTCGGGCGGAGATGTGTGGAGAGTACCGGCCCAGTCGCCAGGAGTCACCCTGCAAGCAGGGCCGGGAGTGAATTCACGATGAAGAAGTATAAGCTGAAGACGCACAAGGCAACCGCCAAGCGCGTTCGCATGACGGGTGGCGGAAAGTTCTTGCACCTCAAGGGCGCACGCACCAAGTATCGCCGCAAGAAGGATCCGACGCGTAATCGTTCGCTGAGCAAGCCAACGGTGCTCAACCACGGTGATACGCGTAAGATGACACGATTGCTGCCATATAGCTAATTTCGGCAGGCGAGGTGCTATCCGGCGAGTAGCCGGAAGCCGAGGTGGAGAGAAACAATGCCACGAGTAAAGCGGGGCGTAACGTCTCGTAAAAAGCATAAGAAGGTCTTACAGCGTACCGAAGGCCATTGGGGTGCGCGGCATCGCCTTATAAAGACGGCGCGCGAGTCGATGTTCCACTCGCTGCAGTACGCCTATCGTGACCGGCGCAACCGCAAGCGCGACATGCGCACGTTGTGGATCACCCGCATCAACGCCGGTGCGAAGTTGTATGGCATGAGCTACCGTGACCTCATTCACGGCCTGAAGCTGGCGAATGTCACCGTCGATCGCAAGATCATGGCCGACATGGCTGTGCATGATCTCAAGGGTTTTGGCGCGCTCGTCGAAGCGGCGCGCACTGGTTTGACCCAAAAGGCCACGGCCTAGCCTGATTCCAGCCCGTACCCATTTGGCGCCGCGCGACAATTTCTGTCCGTGAGGCGCCTTTTCGACTTTGTTGGCCTCAACGAAAGGTAATGCAGGACGCCCTCGATGATTAGTAGTCCATCCAACAAAAATGTGCAGGAGTTGCGTTCGCTGCATACCCTGAAGGGGCGTGAGGCGGCGGGTGCCTTCCTGATCGAGGGGCCGCATATCTTCGATGCCGCGCTGGATGCTCACGTCTCGCCACGGCTGGTGCTCTACGATCCGGGGACGCTCGAGCGAACCGCCTTGGGGCGCCGCACGCTTGGGCGCATCGAGGAGGCACGTGCGCATGGTGTGGAGGCGCTAGAGGCGACGGGCGCGGCGATCGAACGGGCAAGCGATACCCGCACACCGCAGGGCGTGGTGGCGTCGGTGGCGCTGGCCGATATCGCGGCAGACAAGGTGCGCGCGCGGCGGCGTGGACGCTCTCGTCCACTGCTGGTCGTGCTCGATGCGATTACCGATCCCGGCAACATGGGCACAATTCTGCGCTCGGCGCTGGCCGCGGATACCGACGAGGTGCTTATTGCGCCGGGTTGTGTGGACCCGCTTTCGCCGAAGGTCGTGCGGGCCGGTGCGGGCGCGCACTTCTATCTCCCGGTGCGTACAGGGCTAGGCTGGGATGACATCTCGACCTGGCTGCATGGCGCCCCGGCGGTCCGGCAAATCTTGCTGGCCGAGGCGGAAGGCACACGCCCATATGATAACTTCGATCTGACACGGCGCACGGCGCTCGTCATCTGTAACGAGGCGCATGGGGCGTCTCCTGAGGCGGCCAAGCTCTCTAAAATTCGGGTCAGCATCCCGATGTGGAATAAGGTCGAGTCGCTGAATGCGGCCATGGCGGCAAGTGTGATACTCTTCGAAGCGGCGCGGCAGCGCCGGGTGCGCGAGGCTGAGCAGGCTGAGCAGGCTGAGCAGGCTGAGCAGGCTGATGCGGAGAGCGGCGCGGATGATGTAGAATAGTTGAACGAGCAGTGTGGAAGAGTGCGGCGAAGACGGAGAGAGTAAGCGGGGACGACGAACAGGGAGCGGGGGCCAAAGACTGAGAGCCTCGGCACGCGCGAATCCGGCTGAAGTTCACTCCTGAGCAGGCGGTTGAAGTACGTCCGATTGCGGCGTATGCGTAGGCTGCCCGGTGGCCCACCGTTATCGGGGCGATAGAGTGGAGCGCCTGTCTAGATGCGGCGCT
>DAHUXT010000373.1 GCA_027307065.1 Ktedonobacteria bacterium | reverse complement strand
CGTAGGGCGCGTCCTTCACACATGCTTCTCGGCCCGCGAGCGTGCGCCAGTTCACCAGCAGCGTTCGCGGCTCTGCTCCGACGTTGCGCAGCGTGTTATAGCGGCAGAATAGCAGCGTCTCGGCGAAACAGTCCGCCACCCGAAGCTGCGCGCCACCAGCGAGCGCCGCCATCGCCGTCGTTCCAAGTCCGCAGCCCAACTCTAGTGTTCGGCTGCCTCGGAGCACATCCGGTTCGGCCAGCAACGCCTCGGCCAATGCCAGACCGCTCGGCCAGACGAGCGCCCAATAGGGCAGAAAACTACCGCTGGCAGCGCTGTTTCTGGCAATCGACGCCGCGTCGGTGCGCTGGCCCGGCAAAATCCCCTGCGTATCGAGTTGGTGAGCGGCCATTTGGTCGAGCGGCGCGTCAGGATCGGCGGGCATCGCCAACGACCACGGGCGATCCGCGCCGGGAATTTCGAGCGGTAGATCACGCACCGCGAACAAGCCCTCCATCCGCTGACGGAGTCGTTGCAGTGTAGCGGCGGAGGATTGCGCGCTCATAGTTCGCGTCAGGACTGTGCGGACTGGCTGAAGATCGCCGGAAGCGGCGCGGTATCCGCCGAGGGAACCATGCCCTCAGGGAGCGCGAACGCAAAGACGCTGCCGTGTCCAGGCACGCTGGCCTGCAGCCAGACGTCGCCGCCCATCGCGCGCACGATCTGACGGCAGATATAGAGGCCAAGCCCTGTCCCGCGAATCTGACTCTCCTTGGCTGATTCCAACCGCGCAAAGCGGCCGAACAGGTGGCTACGTTCGGCGATGGGAATGCCCATGCCCATGTCGCTCACCGTAATGACGTGATACGGTTGCTCGCTGGCGGCGGCGACCACAGCCGGAGCGGCAGTGGTGGGATCGTCGTCAGGATCGTCATATCCAGCAGCTGGGTCCTGGTTCGAGAACGGCAGCACCATCGTGGGGCGCTCCTCGATGGAGCCACCCGGAGAACTGACGGAGTCTGGGCCAAATTGCGCCGGAGCGCAGCGCACCAGTACGCGTCCACCATGCGGACTGTACTTGATGGCGTTGCCCACCAGATTATCGAGCACCTCTTTGAGCCTGCCAAGATCGGCCTGCACATAGACATGCGGGGGGATATCCGCAAGAAGTTCATGGCCACCGCCCTGTGCCTGCTCCAGCTCGCGGAAGAAGCGCAATACCTCGTCGACGATAGGCGCCAACCGCACCGGATTGGTATGCAACTCCAGCCGCCCGGTATCCAGCCGCGCCGTCTGTAGCAATCGTTCGGCAATCGCGGTCAACTCTTCGGCGGACGATGATGCTTTGCTCAGAAAGTCCAGCGCCATGGGGTCATCGCGCGAGCCGGAATAGTCCATCAGCAGATCGAGGAACCCCTGAACGCCTGTCAGCGGTGTGCGCAACTCGTGCGAGGCAGTGGCGATGAAGTCGTCCTTCATGCGGTCGAGATCGCGCTGTTTGTGGAAGGCGTGTTCCAATTCCACATAGGTGCGCGCGTTTTCGATGGTCTGCGACGCTTGAGCGGCGAAGAGATCCAGCAGCACGAGGTCGTCATCGGTAAAGGCGCGGCGTTCCGCGTCGTCGAGCACATCCAGCACGCCGACGATCTGGCCGTGAGCAATCAGCGGGACCGCAATCACCGCTCGGAAGTCTTCATCGCCGTAGATCGAAGCGCGGAATGGATAGACGCGATAATCGTCGACGATCGTGCCCTGCCCGGTGCGCGCAACTTGCCCCGCGATGCCGTCGCCGACGCGGATGCGCTGACCCCTATAGTCGCCGCGCAGCCCCTGCTGCACAATCACCTCGAGTTCATTGCGGCGCGCATCACGCACATAGACGGTACCCGCTCGCCCGTTGAGCAGCAGCACCGACCGCCGCAGGATATCGGCGAGTAGCTCGCGAGGGTCGGCGCCGAGCTGGCCAGAGACTGCCAGCGATGTTGCATGTAGCGTCATCATCTGGCCGATGCGCACCTGTGCATCTTCGGCGGAATCAAGCGCGCGCTGTTTGGCGATGACCAGACGACTGACATCCACCGCCGCGAGCAAGACACCACCCGCGCGCGCCGAAACGCCAGGCAACGGTGACGTGGTAACGTTCCAGTAGGTGATCTCGCCGCCCACTGGAATGGGCAACTCGATCATCGCCTGTGATTCACCGCTGGTATAGACGGCATCCAGGCCAAGACCGGTGGCGAGTGTCTCGGCGCTTTCGGGCACCAGATCGCGCAGCCGCTGCCCGGTCAGGGTCATCCCGGCGTCCAGCCCAATCAGCACGGCAAACGTCGGATTCGCCAGT
Organism: Ktedonobacteria bacterium; assembly: GCA_027307065.1. GTDB lineage: Bacteria > Chloroflexota > Ktedonobacteria > Ktedonobacterales > JADMIN01 > DAHUXT01. Next base: position 796 of record DAHUXT010000373.1, on the reverse strand, counting down.
GCCACGCGATGCTCGCGTCCGGTGAGTACCGCCATCGCCACTGGCGCATAGCGCACCACGGTCTGCGCGAGTGCCTCCTGGCTGCGTGAATAGCTGAGCAGGCGATCGCGATCCGATGCCTGGGCTATTAGGTCGGCGAGTTCTTCGAGTGCGGCAATCTGTCGAGCCGCCAGATGGGTGCCCACGCCCATCGCCAGTACGCCGAGAAACTGTCCCCTCGCCTTCAATGGGAAGGCGGCGAGCGTACCCAGTGATACTGGTGATAACTCCGCGCCAGGGATGGAACAATACGCGCCTGGCATCAGTGGCAGCCATGACCCGGCGTGTTTGTGCTCGTGCGCATCGAAGTGAACGATCGACTGGCGCGAGGCCGCAACGGCGTCGAGCAGCGGATCGCTATATCCTGGCCAGCGAGGCATGGCGCCACCCACACTTGACTCTGGCGCCGAAACATCGCCGGGCGCGCTCGATTCCGCCTGAAGCGCAGCCGCGCCGTTTTCGACCAGCCCATGAACGGCGGCGCGCGCGGTGGCCCGGAGACGCAGCGTCGGCTCCAGCTCCAGACCGCCCACGCGCTCGTGGCTGCCCGCAGCCGATGACCACGGAGCGGCGTCGGCAATCCAGATCTGCACCACAGCAGGCGCGAGTGTTGAGGCAAGTTCCGCCGCGACGGCACGAATGGCATCGTCGAGCGCGGCGTTGAAGAGCGCTGTGCGTGCCGCGGGCAGCAGCGCCGCCAGAGGATCGGAGAGCAGGTGAACACCCGCGTGTTCGGCGATCAGGCGCGCGCGTTCGG
>DAHUXT010000372.1 GCA_027307065.1 Ktedonobacteria bacterium | reverse complement strand
GTACTCGCACGAAACCCCTCCCCACAAGGAGAGGGGCTAATGCGCGGCCTACGAGGCGACAAAGCAACGTAGACCTAGTACACTACGGCTTCGGTGTAGTCGCCAAAGACGGTGCGGAAGACGCCCATCATCTCGCCAAGGGTGCAGTAGGTCCGCGCGCAGTCGAGTAGATAGGGCATGGTGTTCTCGGAGCCACGCGACGCCTGTTCCAACGCCGCCAACGCCGCGCTCGCCTTCTCATTGTCGCGCTCGCGCCGCACACGTTCCAGCCGCTCCAGATGGATCCGTTCCTGCGCGGGATCGACATAGAGCGTCGGCACCTTCACCGCTTGGTCGCTCATCACAAAATCATTGACGCCGACGATGATGCGCTCCTGTGCCTCGACCTCACGCTGGAAGCGATATGACGCCTCGGCGATTTCACGCTGGAAGAAGCCATTGCGAATGCACTCCTGCACGCCGCCCAACTCGCGGATTTGCTGGATGTAATGCGCCGCCTGCCGCTCCGTCTCGTCGGTGAGCGCCTCGATGAAGAAGGAGCCGCCCAGGGGGTCAACGGTATTGGTGACGCCGCTTTCATGCGCGATGATCTGCTGCGTGCGGAGCGCCGTAAGCGCCGCCGCCTCCGTGGGCAACGCCAGCGCCTCGTCCAGCGAGTTCGTGTGCAGCGAGTTGGTGCCGCCAAGCACCGCCGCCAGCGCTTGAATGGTGACGCGTGCCACGTTGATCTCTGGCTGCTGCGCCGTCAGCGAGACACCCGCCGTCTGCGCGTGGGTGCGCAGTGTCCACGAGCGTGGATCTTTCGCGCCGTAGCGTTCGCGCATCTCGTGCGCCCAGATACGCCGGGCTGCGCGGAATTTGGCAATCTCCTCGAAAAAGTCGTTATGGACGTCGAAAAAGAATGAGAGCCGCGGCGCGAACTCGTCGATGGCTAGCCCACGCTCCAGCGTCGCGTCCACGTAGGCCAGCCCGTCTGCCAGCGTGAAGGCAAGCTCCTGCACGGCAGTGGCGCCAGCTTCGCGGATGTGGTAGCCGCTGATGCTGATCGTGTTCCACTTCGGCATGTGGCGCGTGCCAAACTCGATGGTGTCTACCACCAGCCGCACCGAAGGCTCCGGCGGGAAGAGGAACTCTTTCTGCGCAATATATTCTTTCAGGATGTCGTTCTGCAGCGTGCCGCCGAGTTTCTCCATCGGCACACCCTGCTTCTCCGCCGCCGCGATATACATCGCCCAGATAGCCGACGCCGGGCTGTTGATCGTCATCGAGGTGGTGACTTTATCCAGCGGAATATCCTGGAAGAGCACCTCCATGTCGGCCAGCGACGAGACGGCCACACCGCACTTGCCAAACTCGCCCAGCGCCATCGGGTGATCGTGGTCGTAGCCATAGAGCGTCGCCATGTCGAAGGCGACCGAGAGGCCTGTCTGTCCCTGCGCCAGCAGATACTTGAACCGGGCGTTCGTTTCCTCGGCGGTGCCAAAGCCCGCGAACATACGCATCGTCCATGGCTTGGCGCGATACATCGTCGGCTGGGCGCCGCGCGTGTAGGGGTACTCGCCAGGTAGACCGAGATCGCGCATATAGTCGAGTTGGGCGCCATCTTCTGGCGTGTAGAGCCGCTTGATTGGCATACCCGACTGCGTGGTCGCCTCGGACGTGCGCTCCGGCATGCGGGCAGTCGCCTTGGCTACGGGGCCAGCCTCCCACGCATGCTCGGCCTCGCTCACCTGCTGCAGCGCGGCGGCGTCGTAGAGCGTTCCGGCACGGGCGTCATCGGTCGCGCCCTGGCCATTGCCACCACGGTCCTTGGGCTTCGGCGTCGAACGCCGCTTTTGTTCAAGCATTGCTGTGCAGTCCTCCTCATTGAGGCACGTCATATCACGTCGCATGCGACGACATATGAGGCAATCGTGTCGACGAATGGGTCGCTCCCGGCCTTAAAGGGTCGGAATAGAGGCAGAAGGGCCAGCAATGGCCTCGCAACCTCTACATCGCCTCTCACAAATGGCCGGGCCTATGGGCGTTGGTCTAGCCTGTTACACCTCGACCGACATCGCGACCGCGCCGCCGCCGCCCAGACAGAGTGTCGCCAGGCCACGGCCACCACCACGATGCCGCAATTCGTAGACCAGTGTGGTCAGCACGCGAGAGCCGCTCGAACCAATGGGATGCCCCAGAGCGATCGCGCCGCCATTGGGGTTGACCTTCTTCCAGTCCCACTGCAGCTCTTTGCCATTCGCCAGCACCTGCGCGGCAAACGCCTCGTTGACCTCGATCAAGTCGAAATCACTCATCTGCTGGCCGGTGCGTTCCAGCAGGCGATGCACCGCTCGTGGCGGACAGGCAAAGATGTATTTCGGCTCGATGGCCGCCGCCGCATAGCCAGTGATGCGCGCCAGAATCGGCAGATCGTGCTCGCGCGCGTACGCCTCGCTGGCGACCACCGTAGCCGATGCGCCGTCGCTCAGGCCGGGCGCGTTGCCAGCCGTCACCGTGCCGCCCTGTTTGCGGAATGCGGGACCCAACTTCGCGAGCGCCTCTAGCGTCGTATCGGGGCGAATCGGCTCATCGCGGTCAACCGTAATGCTGCCCTTCTTCTGCGCGATCTCAATCGGCACCATCTCATCCTTGAAGCGCCCAGCCTCGGTGGCTGCCTGGGCCTTCATATGGCTTTCGTAGGCAAGCTCGTCTTGCGCCTGGCGCGAGATCTCGAACTTATCGGCGACGATCTCAGCCTCTTCACCCATGTGGATGTTCTCGAAGGCGCACCACAGTCCATCATTGACAACCGAATCGACAATCTCACCGTTGCCCATGCGATAACCGGTGCGGCCTTTCGGCAGCAGATAGGGGGCGTTGCTCATACTTTCCCTGCCGCCCGCGACATACAGATTGCCATCGCCCGCTTTGATCGCTTGAGACGCCAGCATCACCGCTTTGAGGCCAGAGCCACAGACTTTGTTGATGGTGACGGCAGGGATATCGACCGGCACGCCGCCGCCAATCGCCGCCTGACGCCCCGGCGCCTGACCCTCACCCGCGGAGACGACGTTGCCCATGATCACTTCGTCGATCTCCTCGACCGAGATGTTGCCCGCGCGCTCGATGGCGGCGCGAATGG
>DAHUXT010000371.1 GCA_027307065.1 Ktedonobacteria bacterium | reverse complement strand
CACCCAGTTCGTGCCGGTCCTCGCCGGCATCCGCGTCCCGCGAGCCGGCGGGCGAGGACGCCCGCGGAGACGCCCGCACCGCGTCATCGCCGACAAGGGCTACAGCTATCCGCGCTGCCGACGGTGGCTGCGCGAGCGGCAGATTCCCCATACCATCCCCGAGCGGAGCGACCAGCGGGCGCAACGTGCCCGCCGGCCTGGTCGACCTCTGGCTTTCGACAAAGCGATCTACGCCCGTCGCAACGTCGTCGAGCGCGGCATCAACCGCCTCAAACAGTGGCGCGGACTCGCCACGCGCTACGAGAAGCGCGCCGTCAACTACCGCGCCATGCTGGTGTTGGCGTCCATCGTCCTCTGGCTGCAGTCGTGATGTGTCTGGCAGGCGCTTGGCCTAGGGGCGAAGTCTCTGGATGGCACTCGCTACACCTCTGGCGTGGGCAGGCCATGCATGCCGAGCGTCAGGAACAGCTCGCCGCCGTGATGTAGGTCGTGCTTGAGAATGCCCCAGATGATCCGCTGGCGCGTATAGCTGTAGGTCTGCCCATCCTGTTCCTCGACAAAGGTGTCGGTCAGATTGGCTGGCGTCCAGCGGTCGAGGCAGTCGCGAATCAACTGCCAGGTTGCCTCCAATCCCTGGACCAGTTCGGCCGCGGTGCGCGGTGGCGCGCCGTCTGCATCCCAGGATTCGAGGGGGGCGAGCGCGGGATCGCCCTCCCCCATAGAATCCTGAAAGCTACTCACCCGCGACCCGATGATATGCGCCGCCAGCAGCCACACAGGGCGCAGCGAAGGGGCGGCGCGCAACGCGAGCTGCTCAACCGATAGCGGTGCAATCGCCTCAACGAGCGCCGCTTGGTAGGTATCCCAACCGTGGTAGAACGGTGTCAACGTCAATTCCTCTTGCCGCATCGCACGCTCCTGATCGCCATCTGGGTAGTGGGAGCGACAGACCCTGCTCCCATCTCGCTAGAACAAAGTTTCACCTCACCATCGTACGGCCTGCCCGTCAAAGACTGCAAGAGGAGCCCAGTTCGTAGGGGGCGAGAGCAGAACAAGGTAAGCGTGAGAGCGAGATCGCAGGGCGCGGCAGATCGACCTCGGAGGAGCATGGGAAGCCATCGCGCTGCCGCGGTCAAGCCACAGAGGCGCTCCACCTTGGTCCGACCGTTCGGCACCATCTTTGTCGAGCCGCCCGCCGATTCGTCAGACAGGCCCTAGGCGTTGGCGCATGCGCGTTGGTGTGCGTACGGTGAATGACATCATTCGCCGGGCATTCATGCTCACGAGGCTTGGCTGTGACGTGACCGGTACCCCGATGCTCAACGGCAAACGCCCCGGTCTACCCATCTTTTGTATGCTCTATGCACTCGCAGCAACCCTGGTCATGGCTTAAGTCGCGATTGTGACTCTCCGCCCCGCGCCGTGAGCAGCCGGTTGACTCTGCCTCGTCCTCACTATGCTGCGATACTCCGTACTCCCAGCGCGCCTTCTCGTGGTCCCTGCACGAGCCCTACTCATTGACCACCTCACCTGGCTTCTCGGCAGCGTTTGCCTCGGAGCCCGCTTCATTGTCGTGCGTGCGTCGTGGGCAGTGCACTCGCCCCTTCGGCGATAGTTCAGTTCGCTAGCATTCCGAGGACCTATGGCAACCGCAGTTTGCATATTCACCTTAGACGCGTGTTTTGAACCCTCCTGGAACCACTACCTGGTAGTTGCAAGAAGACGGGACCAGAGCACTCACGCCGTGCGCTTCACCGTGAGATGGCCCGGCTCCCCATCGTATCTGTAAAGAGTAGTAGTGCTCAACGATCTCCACTCTCACTGGGCAAAAGCGTGCCTTCCTGGTTCGTGCACACGGTGCTACGTTGTCATCACGGTCATCACGAAGGAGCCTCACGTATGCCTGCTATGGCTTTTGCTGCAGCGCGCCCGTCGGGGCAGCCGCACGTGTGCTTCGCCACGACCCATGCGCGCCGGCTCGCGCTCAGTGTTGCCCTTGCGGTGCTGCTCATGCTGGCGGCGTGCAGCACCGTTACTCAGAAGGCCCCTTCACGAGCGACCCTCTACACGGCAGGTGGCGCTATTCGTGCCTCTGACGGCGAGATGCGCTGGACACAGGCCCTCGGCAGCGCCCCGGCTCTCCTCGCGAACGGGGTCTTGTACGCTACTGTTAATGCGCCAAGCGTGCTGCCTGAAATGCCTGAGGTGCACGCGGTACGCGCCTCCGATGGCGCCACGCTCTGGACAGCTCAACCACAGGGGTGTTGTGGCCCGCTCGCCCTGGCAAATAACAACCTGCTCGTGCCAGTGTTCCAGTCGGGCCATTTCCAACCCGGGGTCGGCTACTCCGGGCAACTCGCGCTGGTGGCCTTACGCAGGAACGATGGCAGGGTCGCGTGGCGCAGTACCCCCGTCACAGCCATCGTGATTCCACAGATTGATACGCCCGCGCCGTTCGTCTCGCAACTGGCGGTCTCCAGAGGCATGGTCGTGGCCGAGGCCGCGGCGACGCCCGAGACGTCCTATTTGGTAGCCTGGAACCTCGACACTGGCAAGCTCGCCTGGCGTACGCTGCTGGCCGACCGTAGCGACTATGGCGCTCCATCCTTCTCCGATACGCCTGCCGGGGTGGTCGTCAGTGCCTTGTACGGTCAGGCCAGCGATGTTGCGACCGTTGATCTCGCCACGGGAAAACTACTCTGGTACCGAACCCGCATTGGAGGCTCCTTCCTGGCCACGAACGGCGTGGACGTTTTCTCAGATGGTTTGACCGGCGTCATTATCGGGGTGCGCCCTTCGGATGGCACGGTGCTGTGGCAGGCCAATCTTGGGCCATCCGGCCAGAAGACCTATTCCTATTGTACCTGCGAGATCGCCGCCGACGCCGACACTCTGTATTACCGCAGCTTGCCCAGTGACTGTCCGTCACCGGGGATGAAGGTGTCCTGCATGCCACGATTGAGCGCCATTCGTCTCGACTCCGGCGCTCTACGCTGGCAGCGCACCCTGGATGCGGAGACCCCAGAGTTCGCGAACAACGCCGTCGTTGGCAACAACGTGCTCTACTACGCGTCCTTCACACCACCCAGCCAGTCTGAGGGCTATCAGTTCTTCTTGCTGGCATTCGCTACGCGCGATGGCCATCTCCTGTGGCGGCATACAACCG
>DAHUXT010000370.1 GCA_027307065.1 Ktedonobacteria bacterium | reverse complement strand
GTTCGATACGCAGCACACCACTACCAGCTACCAGGGCGAGGAAGTTAGCGCGCAGGTGTTCTTTTCGCCGGGGCGCGGCCTGGTCATCGACTACGACATCGGTGAGCTGGTGGCGCGGGCCAGGCGCCGGGTGCGGATTTGCAGCATGCTGCTTAACTCCAGCGCGTTGATCGCCTCGTTGAGTGACCTGCTGCGCACCGGACAAGCGCCTGTAAGCGGGATCTACGACCGCACGCAGATGATAAGCGTGCTCCAGCAGTGGCAGGATGTGCCGCACAACCACTGGAAGATTGGCGCGGTGCAGGATATTGTCACGGCGGCTCAACTGGTGGGCAAGAACTCGACGCCCTACGCGCCCGATAGCCGCCACGATTTCATGCACAACAAGACGCTGGTGGTGGACGATACGGTCATTACCGGCTCTTACAATTTCTCGCACAGCGCCGAACAGAACGCCGAGAACCTGCTGATACTCACCAATCCTGCCGTCGCCGACCTCTATAGCGACTACATCGATCACCTGATGGAGAAGTACCGTAGCCAGGGCAGCCAGGGTGCGCAAGGCAACCAGTGACTCTTTTCGGTGCATTCGGGTGCTCAGGGGATGTTACCTCAGGTGCGTGTGCTGGGCCATCTGGCCAGATACAATGGACAAATAGGCGGAGTCTCGACACTCAATGTCGTCCGACATGAGCCAGAGCACCAGCGCAGTAAAAGAGGTCAGGTATGGAATCTGCGGACTCCTTGCACCCATCTGAGGCGGTGCCAACCCTGGCGGCCAGGTATCTCACCGCACTTCGCGGCGCATCAACCAACCCTGAGGCCATCGAGAATCTCTTTCGCGCGGCGAGCCGCGAGGGCGGCGCCTCCGCCTTCGTCAGCGCGGTCACGAGCGCCCATGATGCGGCGCCGGACAACATGTTGTTCAGCGCCTGGTATTACCGGCTGCGTCAGGGCGGTGTGGATGGCTCGACGGGGCGGTTCACACGCGCGTGGCTATGGATTGTCCCTATCGGCGTGCTGCTTGGGCTGGCGATCACCGTGTTCTCCGATCCAGCGTTTGCCTTTCCGGTCGGCGCGCCGCTGCTGGCGTTTCTCGCGGGCCCACTGGTTGCCTTTGCGATCGTGCTCTTTCTTGCCAGCGGAGGCCGTCGCTCACTGGCGCTGCCATTGGCAGGAGTCGCCCTGGGCCTGATGACAGTCTACGTCTTTCTGTTACCCGGATCTCTCTCCAATGCGCGCGCAGTGCTGGTAGTGCTGCATCTCCCGCTCCTTGCCTGGGCCGCCATCGGACTTGCCGCGCTCGGCTGGCGCTCGAGTTCCAGCGAGCGGTTTGCCTTCATCACGAAGTCGCTCGAAGCGATAGGGACGGGCGGTGTCTTTGGCATCGCGGGAGGCATCTTCGCCGCCGTCGCGATCGGCATGTTTAACGTTCTCGATGTACGCCTGCCCAATGTGGTGATGCGCCTGGTGGTGGGCCTCGTCGCCGGATTGGTCGCCATGTTTGCCGTCGCTACTATCTACGATCCAGCGCTCGCCCCCGGCCAGAAGGAATTTGGCCGGGGCTTTGGCAAGGTGCTCACCGTGTTGATGCGTGTGCTGCTCGCCTTGAGTCTGGTCGTGCTGGTGGTGTACGTCGTGGCGATTCCTTTCAACTTCGCCGCGCCGTTCCAGAATCGCAACACGCTGATCATTTACAACGTGATGCTCTTCGGCATCATCGCATTGCTCATCGGAAGCACTCCCATGACTGCGGACGGCGTAGCGCCTCGCGTACAGTCATTGCTGCGCGGGACGATCATCGCGGTGGCCTCACTTACAACCCTAGTCAGCCTGTATGCCCTCGCCGCGACAGTCTATCGCGCGTCGAATGATGGGCTCACCATGAACCGTGCCACGATCATTGGCTGGAACGTCATCAACATCGCGCTTTTGCTCGCGGTACTTGTGCGTCAGGTGCGAACATCACGAGAGGGCTGGCAGTTCGCGGTCCAGCAAGTGTTTGCCTGGGGTGCGATCGCCTACGTGATCTGGGCAGCAGTCGCTGGATTGGCTCTGCCGTGGCTGTTTGTCCGCTAAGGCGAGTGGGATACGTTAGCGGCCGGCGGCTCTTTCCGGGCGCTCCTTGTGCTCGCGATGGCTCGTCGTCGGCGTATCGGCCAGCGCCAGCAGCGCCACCACCGTGTCGAGTAGCTCGTGGCGCTCGCGCCCGTCTACCACAAAGCAGTCCATCGCCAGAATCTCGTCGCTGGTCATGTGGGTGATGGCCTCGACCACATGGCGCCCGTAGAGGTGCTTCATGTCAGAGTAGTCGTCGTAGTTGACGACCGTGTGGCCCGCGCGGACAATGGCATCGCGATGCAGATAGTTTTCGATCTCGCGTTTGCGCAAGATGTAGCACGCGCCCCCTTGTTCCTCGCATTCACGCTTCCATTGCAGTTTCTCCGGCAGCACATCGTGCGCCGCGCTGAAGCGGTCGCTATCCACAATCATCGCGAAGCGGCGGTTCATGCGTCCCATCGCGCGCAGCGTAATCCAGTGCTTGAGGTTGTGGCCGCCGGAGGGCATCAGCCCAATGCGCAGATCGTCAAAGTCGGCCCGCAGATGACCGCTGCGTTTGAGCGTCTGGGCGAGCGTCCGCCAGAAAAAGACATCGTCGCGCCCCTCCACGAAGACACACGCGCTGTAGCCGGTGATCTGGTCTGCCGGCTCGATGCCCAGTTCCTCCGCGACATCGGCGGGGTCGGGCCCCTGGGTAGCGCGGGCCACGCCTCCGGTACGCTCAATCAGCACGAGGTCGCTCAACGGCGAAGCCCCCGCGAAGACTGGCGAGTGTGAGGTCAAAATCACCTGCGCGCCTTCGTCGGCCAATGCGCGAAACGAGGTGACCAGCTCCCGCTGCAAGCCGGGATGGAGGCAGTTTTCTGGCTCTTCGACGGCATAGATGACGTTGTGGTCATGGCCGAGCGTCTTCTCGGCGAGGTACTGGAAAAATGCCACCATCAGCAAGCGGCGCATGCCACTGCCGCGCTGATCGAGCGATCGCTGGATGCCGTGCTCGTCGGTACCCAATATCTCGAACGAGACGGCTTTCTCCCACGAGAAGGTTGGACGCACCGCCAGCCCTGAAAACGCCGCCGTGTGCCGGCGCAGCCGCTCGAAAATGGCGTCCACCTCG
>DAHUXT010000036.1 GCA_027307065.1 Ktedonobacteria bacterium | reverse complement strand
AGCCTGCGCGGGCGAGCCGGTCAGCAGCAGCAGCAAGAGCGGAAACGCCAGATGCGAAACCTGCGTGCCGAGTTCGGATACTGTCCCGCCGCTGGCGATCAGCAGATAGTCGCGGTTGCGCCAGAGCGGCGTGGTGGCAGACCCCGAGGGGTGTGTCTCGCGGTGGTGCACAGCTATCTCCCGTGGTGATTGACGCGAGGATAGCATAGCACGGCGCGATCATACCGGGGGAATCGACGGGTGCTCGCTGTGGGCGGCGGTGACCTGGGTTTGCGCGCGTCTACGGCGGATAAAGTCGATCAGTACGAAGACAATGGAGCGGCGTTCGGTCGCGCCGAGCAGCGTCCACGAGCGTATCAGTGCGAACCCGTATTGGGCAACCAACACAAAAATCAATCCGTAGACAGCGCCGATGTCGCCTGGTCGCCGGATAAGCTGGACGCTGTACACGATTTCCAGGCCATAGACAGCCAGGCCGCCAATCGTATAGGTCAGGCTGCGCCCATAGGCTCGTTGTCCGCGCCGCAGCTTGTCGATGGTATGCACGCTGACATTGACCAGCGAAAGCACCGCGATGACGATGATGCCCCAGCCGATATGCAGGCGTGGAATGAGCGCAAGCATCGAGACGAGAAATGCGTTGAACAGGCCGCTGAATGCGCTATTCGCCGCCAATTGGCGCTCGAGCGCGGCATCGTCGCCAAAGGTGTGCTGCGGCTCGATGGAGATGGCGACGAAGAGTAGCCCAATCAGCGCCCCATCGGCAGTGAGGCTGGCGGCGAAGAACGTCAGGAAGTCTTGTGGTATCACTGGAGAGATCCTTTCCAGCACTCAACGATGTCATGACAAATAGCGCGGACAGCCGAGGATGCGGCCAATCAGAGAAAGAATAACATGCCGCGCTTGTCATGCGCCGGATGCGTTACCCGCGCTATCTCTTGGAGCGTGTTTGCAGTGAAGGGCAGGGGCGGCATGACCTACGCTGTACAGCATGACGCCACTCTATGCAAGCGATCTCTCCGACGCCAAGAGTGCCGTCTCCAACGGCTGCTCCCACGCCGATCTCCGCATGCCAGACGCCGGCAGAGCGCGTTGGAGGGGGCATTGTCTACTGAAGGAAAGGCATGTACGCGAGGGATGCCCATGATCGGCTCGAAGCAAGGGCAATGCGAGGACTACGACAGCCCGCGCATTGCCGGCTGTTTGGCTAACTCAACCTCCTACACTTCCGGTTGTGACGGCGCCTGCACGCTCGTAACTCACGATAATGATGCCAGTTGGGGAGACGTGGCTCTCCGTCACCTTGAACGCCGCCGGGATGGTGCCATCGGCAAACAACCGTTTGCCACTGCCTAACGTCAGCGGATAGATCTTTAGCCAGAACGCATCGACCAAATCATGCTTCATGAGCGTCTGAACGAGATTGGCACTGCCGTAAACGTGCAAATCCGGCCCCGGCTGCTGCTTGAGGTTGGTGACTTGTTCCGCAATGTCTCCGCCGAAAAACACGGAGGGCTGCCATTCATGAGACGTCATGGTATGCGAGGCGACGTACTTGGTCGCTGGATTGACGCCTGGCCATTGGTCCGAATGGTGCGGCCAATACGCTGCCCAAATTTGAAAGGTTTTGCGCCCTAACAACAGATCAAATGGCATATTCAGCTGCTTTTGCACGGCTGCGCCAACGACATCGTCATCATAGGGAGCCATCCACCCGCCATATGCGAAGCCACCACTGGTATCTTCCTCTGGCCCGCCTCCGGCTTGTATGACCCCATCAAGGGTGACGAATTCAAGGACAATGACTTTTCTCATGACCGAGTTCCTCCAACGTCTGACGACCTCTCAAGAGGCTGTGATACTACGATGGTCCTTCAGGCGCGCCCAGTGCACGCACCGTTCTTATTCTGTGGCTCAACCCCCAAAACGGGAACGCTAAGAAGGATCGAGAGAATCGAATGTTAGCCCAGGAGGGGGCCTCAACCCGTTATTCCAATGCAGAACACCCTCTTACATCGAATCTGGCGCCGAATGGCGCGAAGTCCGCTGAAGCATTCCAATGAGCAGCCACAGCGCGAACGCGCAGATGCCGCCGAGCGCATCGCCTTTGAACGCGTTGACGTCGGTGAACGTTGGCAGTTGGCCGCGAAAAAACGCCTGAATGGTCTCCTGGATCAGCGCCGCCAACACCAGCCCAGGCAAATACCACTGCGGTTTGCGGCGCAACACAGAGACGGCGGCAAGCACGAAGAACCCCACCAGGAAGAAGAAGATGGTGTGGCCGATGAAGTGATCGTGGGCATTGTGGAAGACCTGGCGGAATGGCACGCCAAAGGTGGGCCAGACAATTGCCAGCCAGTCGAACGGAAACCAGAGGATGGCCAGCAGCGCGAGCACTGGCCCGCCAAGCCAGAGCATCCGCTCGAATCTACGCGTTCGCTTTGCCCGCTCCCTCATTCGACATGACTCGACGTCATCGGCAGCCCCGCCAGCGGGACGCCGCGAATCGAGGCGTCGAGCAGCTCAATCGGGTGGAATGTGGGCAGTGGGTGGCCCTGCTGCGCCAGCGACGAGGCGATCTGCAGGAGACAGCCGGGGTTGGCCGCCACCAGCGCATCGGGCCGCGTCGCCAGAATGTTCGCCGCCTTGCGCTGCCCCAGTTGCGCCGCGGGCTCTGGCGCGAGCAGATTGTAGACGCCCGCGCTGCCGCAGCAGATGTCGGCCTCGGCAGGCTCGGCAATGTCGAGCCCCGGAATCTGGCGCAGCAACTCGCGTGGCTGCCGCGTGATGCCCTGGCCGTGGCGCAGATGGCAGGCATCGTGATAGGCGACCCGCGCCGCGATCGGGTGACGTGGCGCGCGCGGTGGCTGGCTGGCCAGCAGTTCCGAGATGTCGCGCACCTTCGCGGAGAACGTCGCCGCGCGTCCGGCATAGGCGGGATCATCGCGTAGCAGGTGGCCATACTCCTTTAGCACCGACCCACAGCCCGCGACATTCACCGCAATCGCGTCTGGCCGCGCCGCCTCGAACGCGTCGATCAGCCGCCGGGCATAGCGCAGCCCCTCATGCTCACGGCCCGCGTGGATGGAGAGCGCGCCGCAACAGCCCTGGCTCGCAACTGGGACGACCTCGTAGCCCTCCGTCGCCAGTACCCGGACCGTCGCCGCGTTGACCTCGTCGAAGAAGACGCGCTGCACGCATCCCAGCAGCACGCCGACCCGTGTCCGGGGCGCAGCATCAGGCGTTTCGGTGGTCAGCGCGAACGAGAGCGCGCCACGCCGCCGAAGCCGCACTGGTGGCAGCACTGCCTCCATCGCCAGCAGCCGCGCGGGCAACCGCTGTTGCAGCCAGCGGCTCCGTACCACTCGGCGCGCCCCTGATTTCTGATACAGCCAGAGTAGCGGCAGCATGAAGCGCATTCGCCGGGGATGTGGGAAGAGCGAAAAGATCAGTGCGCGATAGATGCGGTCGCCGAGCGGGCGCGGCGTGTTGCGTTCGAGTTGCGGGCGCGTCGCCTCGATCAACTGGTCGTAGCGCACACCAGACGGGCAGGCGGTGACACACGCCATGCAGCCGAGGCAGGCGTCGAAGTGGCCGCGCACCTGCGGCGATAGGCCGATCTCGCCGTCGGTCGCCAGCTTCATCAGGTTGATGCGCCCGCGCGGCGAATCCATCTCTTCGCCCCAGAGCAGCCAGGTGGGACAGGTGGGCAGGCAGAAGCCACAATGCACACAGTCTTCGATAATCTCGCGCTCCGGCGGGCGGTGCGCGTCGAAGGCGCTGATCATGGCAGCGGCGGTGGTGTGGATGGTGCGTTCAGCCATCAAATGCCTCCCACATAGCGGCCCGGATTGAGCGTAGTGCGCGGATCAAACTGCGCTTTGACACGGCGCATCAGGTCGAGCGCGGCGGGCGTGCCCCACGGATCGAGCTTTCCGGCGAGCGCCGGGGCATAGTCCTCGATCACCAGCGCGCCCCGCGCATCCTCGGCGGCCTGGCGTAGCGCCCCGACTGCAGCCAGCAGCGATTCGGCTTTCCCGGCAAGGCGCGCCCGTACTGTGCCGTGGCCCGCGTGCGCCCGCCACTTCAGCGCCAGGGCGTGTGCCGCGACAACGGTTTGCAGCGCCGCCAGCCAACCCGCCAACTCTCCGGGCAGCAGCGTCGCTCGCAGGTCCAGCCAATCATCTTCGTCAGACATCCCAGTGGCTTCTTGCGTATCCAGGTCGTGCCAGAAGTCCGGCTCTTCCGGGCCGTGTAGCTCGTGGGCATCGTTTGCCAGTGCGCCAAGCAGTGTCCGCAATGTCGCGGTCTGCTCGGTGACGGAGCGCTCGACCCGCGACTGGAAGCGCACCGCCAATCGGCACGACTGCCCGGAATCTACCGGCCCAAGGATATCAATCGCGGTCGGCGTCAGTGTTGACGCGGAGATGGTCTGGACGGCCTCGCAGAGCGGCTCAGGCGCCATTGCGTCGCAGACCAGCGTGCGCGAGTCGGCAGGCAGCGGATAGAGCCGGAAGCTGGCCGAGAGCACGACGCCGAGTGTGCCGAGCGCGCCAGTAAAGAGCTTGGGCAGGTCGTAGCCCGCCACGTTCTTGACGACCTTGCCGCCACCCCGCGCAATCGTGCCATCCGCCAGCGCCACCTGCACGCCGAGAATCTGGTCGCGCACGCCGCCATAGCGCAGCCGCCGTGGCCCCGCCACCGCTGTCGCAATCAGCCCGCCTACCGTCGCGCCCGGACGCAGTGGTGGGTCGAGCGCGAGCCACTGACCCGTCTGCGCCAGATGCGCCTGGAGGTCCGCGATGGGCAATCCCGACTGCACCGTCACAGTCTGGTCGTGGGGCGCGTGCTCGATGATGGTGTTCAGCGCGGCGAGGCTCAGCGCGATATCGCCGCCCGCTGGAGGGAAGCCCATGCCCTGATGTGTCCCACCGCCACGCGGCAGCACCTTCAGCCCCTCGCCATCGGCAAACGCCAGCAGCGCCGCCAGCGTCTCACCCGAGGACGGATCGGCCACCACCTACTGCTGCACGCCCAGTACGGCGTCCTTCGGTCCGGCGGAGCGTATCTGCCTTGGCGCCAACTCGTTCAACTTCGTCTGCAGGGTGGCGGCGGCCTGCGTCATCGCGTCCTCCTTGCGGCGTTTCAAAATCGCTCGGCGATGCCAGCCGTCTCCAGCGGATGCGGCCTGTAGACGCCTGGGGTCTCGCCGCAGAGGCGTGGCGTTGGGTATACCTTCTCTGGGTTGGCCAGCCGCTCCGGATCGAGCGCGCAGCGTAGCAGTTGGTGCGTCGCCATGTCAGCCTCGCTAAACATCACCGGCATGTAGCCGCGCTTGTCCATGCCAACGCCGTGCTCGCCGGTGATGCTGCCGCCCGACGCCACACACGTGCGCAGAATCTCGCCTGCCAGCGCCTCGGCCCGCTCAAACGCGCCCTCATCGCGCTCGTCATAGAGCACCAGTGGATGCAGGTTGCCGTCGCCCGCGTGGAAGACATTCGCCACGCGCAGCCCGTAGCGCGCGCCTAGCGCCTCGATCTCGCGCAACACAGCCGACAGCGCCGTCCGTGGAATCACGCCATCTTGCACGATGTAGTTCGGACTGATGCGACCCGCCGCCGCGAACGCCGACTTGCGCCCCTTCCACATCAGCGCCCGTTCCTCGTCGGTGCGCGCCAACCGCCACTCGGTCGCGCCAGCCGCCCGGCAGAACGCCTCGACCTGTGCCGACTGCTCCGCCACCTCCGGCTGCACGCCGTCTAGCTCCACCAACAGCACCGCGCCCGCGCTCTCTGGATAGCCCGCGTGAACGGCTGCCTCCGCTGCCGCGATCGAGAGGCGATCCATAATCTCGATGGCGGCTGGCAACACCCCGCCCGCGATGATGTCGGAGACCGCCTGGCCCGCCGCGTCAGTATGGGGGAAGGCCGCCAGCGCAGTCACCACTGCCTCAGGTTTGCGCACGATCCGCAAAATGATCTCGGTGGCGATGCCGAGCGTGCCCTCGGAGCCGACGAATATGCCAGGCAGATCGTAGCCAGGCAAGTCGACCGCGAATCCGCCCAGGTCGGCCACTTCGCCATTGGCCAGCACCACACGCATCCCCAGCACATGGTTGACCGTGAATCCATACTTGAGGCAGTGCGCGCCGCCAGAGTTCTCGGCGATGTTGCCGCCGATGGAGCAGACCTGCTGGCTGGAAGGGTCGGGCGCGGAGTAATAGCCAGCGGGAGCCACCCGCTGGGTCACGTGGAGGTTGATCACCCCCGGCTGAACGATCACCCGCTGGTTCGGCAGGTCAACCGCGAGAATCTGGCGCATCCGTGAGAGCGCGATCAACACACAGCCGGGCGTCGGCAGCGCGCCGCCGGAGAGTCCCGTGCCGGAGCCGCGCGGCACGAACGGGATTCCCTCGCGGGCGCAGAGCCGTACGACATCACGCACCTGCTCGGTGCTGGTAGGGAGCACGACAACGCCCGGCGTGGCGCGGTAGCTCGCCAACCCGTCCGATTCGTAGGTGCGTAGCTCGGCCATCTCGGTAATCACGCCATCATCGCCCAGCATTGCCCGGAGCTCGGCGACGATGCGCGGCGTAATCGCGGGTATGGTGGGAGTGTGGGCAACGGCAGGTGAGGCAGTGGTATCGGTCACAAGCGGCGCTCCTTTCCGCGGATACGCTTGTCGTACTCCCAGTGTACCACTCACCAGCTGCGGCCGATGTTCAGATCGCTAGTGCCCCACATCCGGCAGGCGCTTGAATGCCTGATGCGCGCCGTCCACCACATGGTCTGGCAGAAACTGCCCCGTCAACCGTCGCAGCGCATTCTCGCGATCTTCTTCGCCACTCTGCTCGCCAAAGATCTCCATCCCATAGGACGCTATGTCGTCGATGATGCGCGTGTAACGATAGTAGCTGAACGCCATCAGGTCGATCTCCGCCTGGCCGTAGCCTTGATAGAAGAGCGCCTCTTCGCGGGCATCCCTCCAGGTCTGGCCTATCCCGCCGCCCAGAAAGATCACATCGCGTTCTTTCGGCGCGTAGAGTGGCGCATCCCAGTCCACCAGCGCCAGATCACCGTTCGCGCCTACCAGCAGATTCGCCGGGTGCATATCGGTGTGGCAGAGCACAAAGGGAACCGCCCGCCCGCGCAGCAGCGCGCCCAACGCCTCGGTCCGGTCTATGATCGCCCGAATGTCAGAACGCTTCGCGAGCCAGAATGCCGCCAGTTGCCGGGCATAGGGTTCGTTCCACTCGCGAGCCTCTACCTGCTGGTCAAGGTCCCGCACGACATCGCGCCAGCGCGGCGAATAGTCTTCGCGTGGCACGCGAGCGGCAAGCTCCGGAGGCAATGTCGCGTCGTGGATGGCGCGGAACGTGTGGCCGAAGGCAATCCATTGCGCGTCGGAGAGATCGGTATAGTAAGCGTTGTGTCCCTCGAAGAACGGATAGAGGAGCCAGATAAAGCTGTGAGCGTTTGCCCACCATCTGCGTGCCAATGTTGCGAGGGGCGCCATGACCTGCGAGATGCCCTGCTCGTGGAGCGCCACCGGAACATCCACCGCGATCTCGTCGAACTCGCCGCGCCGCAGCTTCAGAAAGTACGCGACGCCATCTTGCGCATCCACTCGAAACACAAAGGCGTTGATATCTGCCCCAAGCGGCAGAAACGTCGCCGTGGCGGCGCGCAGCCCATACTGGTCGCGCAGAGTGGCGATAATCGTGTCGTGCGAGAGATCGGGTGGTGTCAGCATGAAAGATCCTTCGATTATGCGCGAATCAGCGCGCGCATCACGCGCATTCGGGCTGTTCGCTGCCATGTATAATGCTGGTACAAGAGCAGGTTGGCGCTGTATGCGAGAGCCGCGATGGCTATTATCCTTCAGAAAGGCGCACCATGGCAGTCAGAAAAATCACTCTCATTGGCGCTGGCAGCACGGTCTTTGCCCAGGCGCTTCTGACCGATATTCTCAGCTTTCCCGAACTGGCGCAGTCGCGCATCAGCCTGCACGATATCGACCCCGACCGCCTACGCACGTCTGAGCGCATGACGCGCAAACTGGCGCAGCAACTTGGCGCGAAGCCTATCATCGAAGCGACCACCGACCGCCGCGCCGCGCTGACCGACGCCGACTACGCAATCTGCATGATTCAGGTTGGCGGCTACCGGCCGTCTACCGTCATCGACTTCGAGATCCCCAAGCGCTACGGACTCCGCCAGACAATCGCGGATACTCTCGGCATCGGCGGCATCATGCGCGCCGTGCGCACCATTCCGGTGCTGCTGGACATCTGTCGCGAGATGGAGGAAGTCTGCCCCAACGTCACCTTTCTGCAATACTCGAACCCAATGGCGATGAATTGCTGGGCGATCAACCGCGCAACCACCATCAAGACGGTCGGCCTTTGCCACAGTGTCTTCCACACCGCCAGCGAGCTTGCTCGCGATCTTGGGATCCCCGCCGATGAGATCAATTATGTCTGTGCGGGCATCAACCACATGGCATTTTATCTGCGCTTCGAGCGCAACGGTGAGGATCTCTATCCGCGCATCCGCCAGGTGCTTGAGGAGAACCGTGTGCCCGCCGAGAACCGCGTGCGCTATGACATGTTCAAGCGGCTGGGCTACTTCGTCACCGAGTCGAGCGAGCACTTCTCCGAGTACGTGCCGTGGTTCATCAAGCGCGACCGGCCCGATCTCATCGACCGCTACAACATTCCCCTGGACGAGTATATTCGTCGCTGCGAGGTGCAGATCGCGGGCTGGGAGATGCTGCGCGACCACCTGGAGAGCGACGCGCCGCTGGCCATCGAGCGTAGCCAGGAGTACGGCGCCTATATCATCCACAGCATCGAGACAGGCACGCCACGGGTTATCTATGGCAACGTCGCCAATGATGGGCTGATCGACAACCTGCCCGATGGCTGCTGCGTGGAAGTTCCCTGCGTGGTAGATAAGAACGGTGTCCAGCCGGTGCGTATCGGCGCGTTGCCGCCACACCTGGCCGCGTTGATGACCACCAACGTCAACGCGCAGGGGCTGACCGTCGAGGCCATACTCACCCGTCGCCGCGAGCATCTCTACCACGCCGCGATGCTCGATCCGCACACCGCCGCCGAACTCGATCTCGATCAGATCTGGTCGTTGGTGGACGATCTACTGGCCGCGCACGGCGACATGGTTGGCGAGTGGCGCTAGCGACGGATAGTACGCTGGCTTCTCACCCGCGAGACGCGATGAAGACTATGACGCGGCTGGCGCTGGTGAGAGGCCCGTGATCCCAGTCGCCGTATATGTGCTCCACGATAAACCCAGCGCTGGTCAAGGAATCCGCGATCTCGTCGCGGCTGCGAAATCGGAGTTCGCTGCTGGCAACTACGTCCTCCCCAGTGGCGATAAAGACGTTGTGGCCTTCGAAACGAACCCGGCCCTGACCCACACCGACGAACTCCAGCCAGCATTCCATTGGCCCGTGTGGGGAATCAATCCGCTCGAAGGTGGCCTCCCGATTCCACTGTTCCCACGCGCGCTTATCCGGGTTGCGGCTCTCGAAAGCAAGATGACCACCGGGACGCAGCGCCGCATGGATGGCGCGCAAGGTGGCAAGCCACTCCGTGTCGTCGAGAAACACCTGCACGACATTGCCGGTCATGATCGCCAGGTCGGCATCCGGGGTTCCTAGCGCGCTGGAGTCGCCTTCGACCCACCGCACACGCTCGGCGCCCGGATTCCGGCGGGCAACTGCCAGCATCGCGAGGGAGGGATCGACGCCGACGACGACGCGGCCATCGACCGCTGCCAGCTCTCGGGTCAGCAGCCCTGTCCCGCAACCCAGATCGAGAATCTGGAGCGCATCGAGGTCCGCGGCGAGGTGCAGATAGAAGTCGGTATCGGCGCCCCTCGGATTATCACGGTCGTAAAGATCGACCAGGCGCTGATCCACATAGTGCAGGTCGAGCTTCATACGAGCGGTCACCCTTTGCTGTTTGCTACTCCGTCACGACGGAAGATGCCAAACGCATCGGCGGCAGTAAGCGCATGGCCTTCCGATGAGTGTCAACACGCCTGCTGGGCACGGGTACTCATACGGTGAAGGCTCCTATCTGCGAGTTCGCACGATAATCCGCATGGTTGACGCCTATGAAAAATCAGGTATATACCTGATACCCGCATCAGAAGGAATCAGGTACACTTTTTGTTGTATCACTAGCGGATATGCCCTGTGGCGTGCTCACGGGTCGCCTCGTTTTGCCCGGCACGGTCTCTGCTGGGGCTATCCGCGATGCCCGTCTTTACCTGTACTGCATCCTCGTGCGGTCGCCGTTCGTCTTGATACACGACAGAAGACTTGGAACGCCCGGTGTCCTCGCCGCGATGCAGGTCCAAATTCTGGCAAACACCAGACAAGACGGAAATTGAGGCGTTGCGCGCTCCCGGCGAAACTGGTATCATAGCCGGTGCGCTTCCAACGAGCCGCCGATATCTTGCTGGTATCTTTGGGCGGTTGGAATGCGCGCTTGGCTGAAACGCCTTACAATAGCGCGAAGTGTTGTACTTGTCACGGATTATCTCTGTCGTCACCCGGCTGAGTGGGAAGCTCTGTCGAGCCTTTCCGGTTCGGCCCAGCTACTTCATCCTGAAGCCGCGCTCAAATGCGCGACCGTGAGGAGGCAGTGTGAGCACAATGAATCGGGGCCTGTTAGATCGGGTTTGGAACTCCGTCACGGAAAGCCAGATCTGGCGGTCCATCTTCCGGCACGGCTATCCAGATACCCCACTCAATCAGTCACTGGTGATGATGGGGAACGTCTTCCTCCATCTGCACCCAGTCAAGGTCAGTCGCAAGGCGATGAAGGTCACCTACACCTGGTGTCTGGGCGGACTCTCGTTCTTCCTCTTCCTGGTGCTGACCATCACCGGGGTCTTCCTGATGTTCTACTTCGTGCCGGAGCAAAGCGTCGCCTACACCGATATTCAGCAGATCAACAGCGCGATCATCTTCGGCAAGCTGGTGCGCAACATGCACCGCTGGTCGGCGCACTTGATGGTGGTGACGGTGACGCTGCACATGGTGCGGGTCTTCTACCACGGCGCCTACAAACCACCACGCGAGTTCAACTGGGTGATCGGCGTCGTCCTCTTTCTGACGACACTGCTGCTCAGCTTTACGGGCTATCTGCTGCCGTGGGATCAGATTGGCTACTGGGCGATCACCGTGGGCTCGAACATGGCGAGCTACGCGCCGCTCTTGGGGGCGCAGGTGCACAATGTGCTGGCCGGGCAGCCGGTAGGCGTGGGGCAGCCAACACTCATTCGCTTCTATACCCTGCACGTGATCGGTCTGCCGCTGGTGGGCGCGGTGCTGATGGCGGTGCACTTCTGGCGCATCCGCAAAGATGGAGGCGAAGCCGGCCCACCGCCGCCCTCCAAGCGCGAGATCGAGGCAGCCCGCGCTGAACAGGCGGCAGGCGCACAGCCAACGCCAGCAGGCTCACTCAACTAATCGCGTATCAGCCGCCGTCTGTCCCCCGCAGGGTCAGGCGGCACATGCTGAAGGAGAAACCGATGGCAACAACCGAGCCACGACCGACCCGCACCGAAAATGGCACAGCAGGCGCGACCCAGAAGCGGTATCGCACACTGGCGGTGGTCAAGCAGGAGGCAGTCACCCGGGTCGAGAAGCAGCTCGAAGACTCGGTCTTCGTCTGGCCGCATCTGCTGGTGCGCGAATTCTTGGCGGCGATGCTGATGACGATGGTGCTCACCGTCACGTCGCTCGCGATCGATGCGCCGCTGCGCGACCACTCGAACCCGAACCTGACGCCGAATCCGGCCAAAGCGCCGTGGTACTTCCTCGGCCTCCAGGAGATTCTGCACTACTTCCCGCCGACGGTGGCAGGTGTACTGATTCCGGGCTTCGTGCTGGTGGGGCTTGCTCTTTTACCCTATATCGACCGCAACCCCAGCCGCGCCTTCGAAGATCGCAAGCTCTCCATCACCGTGTTCACCATCTTCGCGGTGTTTTTCGCTATCGCGACGCTGGCGGGCAGCTTCTTCCGCGGTTCTGGATGGCAGTGGATCTGGCCCTGGCAGGGTGTCTTCTTTGACCTGTAGACCGGTGCTGGCAGACGAGGCTGAGGAATAGGAAATCTCGATGAGTTCACGTTACGACGATACAAACCGCACACCGCAGGAGTACGAGGTGTTGACGGGCGGTGGCGCTGAGACGGCAGAGATCGCCAAACGCGGCATCAGCCGCCGCCAGATGCTGCGCCGGGCCGCTGGCTTGACGCTTGGCGTTGTCGGTGCTGAGGCGACCCTGGGCGCCCTGATGATGATCTACCCCAACCTGAAGGGGCTATTCGGCTCACCCGTTACGCTCAAGGCCAAGTCTACCTATGCTGGCGCGGAGCAGAAAGACATCTCGCTCGACCAGAAGGGCTTGTTCTACGAGTCGGGCGCCAAATCGTACATCCTGCATCTGCTGCCCGGTGGCACGACGGCCTTCCTGTTGAATGGCATGTCGCTCGATAACGCGATGGCGGCGCAGGACTGGGTCAAAGATAGTGACGGCTCTTACTGGCTGGCGCTGTATCAGGTCTGTGTGCATCTGGGCTGCAAGGTACCGTTCCGCGACGACTGCAATAGCTTCAAGTGTCCGTGCCACGGCTCGCACTACAACATCGACGGCGAGTACCTCGACGGCCCCGCGCCGCGCAGCGCCGACCGCTTTACGATGTCGTTCTCCGGCGGCAACGTGCAGGTGGATACCGGCAAGCTCAACCAGCATGTCGAGCGCCCCGATGTGGGCACGCGTGTGCTGCGAACGCCTTACGTTGCGGTCTGCGCGGCGAGTTAGTTCTCTGAAGAGTAGTCTGACGCCTAGACACGAGGTCACTGTGGATGCAGAATAATCGTAATCCGGGACTGTTCGCCGTGGCAATAGGGACCGCGCTGGCGGTTCTCTTCGCGCTGCTGGGCTTTACCCGGATACTAGAGGGGCGGCTCTCCTTCGGACTGGCGGCCATCTGTGTAATCGTGGCAACGCTGCTCTATATCTTCTACTCGCGCGGCAACGCCGTCACACGCACTGGTTACGCGGCGCTCGTCCTGGTGTTGGGCGTCGGTCTCATCATCCCTATCCTCATGGTAGACCAGCAGCAGGCGCAGGCCGACCAAACCGCCGCCACCTACGATAAGACCCTCCATCGCGGCGCGGCGCTTTTCGGCCAGTATTGCGCCACCTGCCACGGCTTCCAGGGACAGGGCATCGCGGGGCCGAAACTCAACAACAATCCCGATCTTAATAAGTTTACCGACGACGATATCACCCGCATCATCTCGGCGGGTATTCCGGGTGATCCGGCGAAGCCAACGGTGCTGGCGATGCCCGCATGGAGCGTTCGCTACGGCGGCTCGCTGACCGACGACGACATCCACTATTTGCTCGCCTTCATTCGCTCGTCAGATAAGGCGTATCTCAAGACGCAGGGGCTGCCCTCGACCAACGGCTTCGGCTATGTGCTCGGCTCACTGACCAATCCGACGCAGATCGCGCAGTTCAACTCGCAGTTGAAGACGGGCAGCAAGCCAGCCGCCAACCAGTTCACCGACATGAGCGGCCAGAAGGCCATCACGATACCGATCGAGAACTCGACGACCAACCCATCCGGGTTTGACTTCACGCCGCCCAACATCATCGTCAAGGTCGGCACCACCGTCACCTGGGAAAACAAAACGGCACAGCCGCACAACGTCTTCCCACGGCAGGGCAGCACACCACCGGATGCCACCTTCAAGTCGCCGCCACTCATCGCGGCGGAGACGGGCACGTTTGTGTTCACCTTTACCAAAACCGGTGAGTATCCGTACTACTGCGCTATTCACCCGGCGATGGTCGCCTGGATTACGGTCGTGGCGTAGGGAGTCGCTCAGGCGTTCTCACTTTCGAGTAACGTCACGTTTTTCATCACGCGTGATCGTGTTGCCAGGGATTGCTCCAGGCGGCACGATCACTGCCCGCGAAGGGGATCGCGCGGCGTTCGGCGCGGACCAGGGCACCTGGGACTCATTCTCTGAAGGGATCATGACCCATGCAATTAACGGCGGCGAACTCCGTACGTGAACACGAAAAGCCGATGTCCTGGTCCAGGGCAGTCGTGATTGCGGTCGGCTTCTTTTTCGTGACGGGCATTCTGCTGGGCCAGTTGCCGAGCTATGTCTACACCGTCTCGACGCTCTCGACGCTCTCGCGGATGGAGCAGAGCTTCCTCGATATGGGATTGCTGGCGGTGGGCATCGGGCTGATGTGCTTCACCATCTCGTTCCTCTACGATCCCAAGCCGCTGCTGCCCTGGCCGCTCTTCTTGTTGGGCGGGCTGGTGCTGGCCGCGATTGGCCTCTACGTGATCTTCCAGGTGCGGCTGGGCATCCACGCGGGTGGCTGGGCCGAATACCTGCCCGATAAGTTTACCGATAAGAAGGGTACCGTCTCGTACTGGCCTTCGGATAATCCCGGCTATCTCTTCCACCCCGCATGGTTCCAGCCACAGAGCATTGACCTTTCGGCCATTGGGATCATCGCGCTGCTCAGCGGCATAGGCATAGCGTCGCTTGCCGCGCTCAATCCGGTGGTGCTGTCTGGCCGTCTGCTTGGCCCCACGCGCGACCTGCTGGTGCGGCTCAGCATCGGGCTCGCCATCGTCATCATCGCGCTCTGGCTGACGATCAACACCTTCGCTGGCTTCGTCCCCGCCGATGGCGACCGCGGCGGCATCATCAATATCATGCTCTTCGTTGGGCTGGTGCTCGCGCTCTTTGGCCTGGAACTCTGGCTACTGCCCGTAATGACTGCCACTCGCCAGCAGGTCATGCCTGGGGTTTACTTGCACGGCGTCGTCGGGTTGCTCGGCATGGTTGCCGCGCCAATGCTGGTGATCTGGGCGGTGCTTTATCCGCTCGTCAACCTGATTCACGGCGCCGACGATCAGCAGTTCTTTGTGCAGTGCTCCAGAAAACCCAGATTCCCGGCTCCTGTACCTTCACACCATTTACCGGGCAGGTCATCTGCGCCATTGTCTTTACCAACCTGTTTGCCATCTTGATCGCGGGCATCTTTTTCTGGAGTACCCGCCGTAATACGGTCGTGCTTGGCGGCACCATCGCGATGATCTTCCTGGCGATTGCCCCGCTGGTCATTCACCTGGATGACCCGGCGCAGATTCCGGTGGGCATCGTGCTGGCGACTGGCATTGTGGTGCTGACGTTCATCTATACCTGGGCGACGCAGCGCGAATTCGCGCCCACCTCGCCGCAACAGCTTGGCTGCGCGGGCCAGTGGCTGGTGCTGGGAACGCTGCTGCTCTTCTTCCTGATGGGCTTCGCGTTCTTCTCGCTGCCAGTCTTCTATGAGCTCGAATCCGGCCTGGCGTTCTTCTACCAGCCGGGCTACGCCGGACTCCACGACGCCTGGTGGATGTTGCTGCTGATGGGTGGCCTGGGCCTATACCAACTGATCGTGCTGTCACGCCGCCGCTACCATCCGATGGGCAACTGGCGCAAGTTCGGCCTCTGGGTCAACGCACTCGCGCTGGTGCTGATGGTTGCCGCCGCGATTATCGGCTTCCACAACAACGTGTTGCAGAAAGGCGTGAACGCGATGGAGGGCTCGCACGCGCTCTTCGTGACGGCGCTCTGCTTCGCGATTGTTGGCATTGCCGCCTGCGCCATCGCCGCCATGCGCGCGCAGTCGATGCCGTGGCTCGTGGCGATTCTGGTGAGCGTGCTGGTTGGCCTGGCGCTCGCCTTCGTCGCCTACAACCTGTCGAAGCCGTACCCCGAACTCGTCGTTTTTGGCTTCGCGTTGACGATGCTCGGCGCGCTTGCCTACACCGCCGCTGGTCCTGACCCAGAGGACGAATACCTTACGGGCTACGAGGCTGGCAACGGCTCGTTCGCGGTCACTCGCCCGTAGCTGTAGGGAGCCAACTGGCGTAGAAGGTGTCTCGATGCGGCCCGTAGCCACAAGTGGTTGCGGGCTGTGTTGTCCGTATGCTGCGAGGACGTTGTCGTCAGCGGAGTCATGCCGGCTGCGGCCTACGCGCTCACAGCCAATGTCTCCAACATATGTCGTGTAATGGTAGGGAAGAGGTCATGGCTCTACCGCTTGACGAACGCCCCTATGCGCGATTGGCGCGCAAGATCGCCCCAGATGCCACATTCCGGCGCGCATGGACACTGCGCGGCGGTGTCTCGGCGCAGGTGACGGCATTCGAGATAGCCCATGCCGATGGCCAGACGCAGAAGCTGATTGCACGCCAGCATGGCGCGGCTGACCTCGCGCGCAACCCCAACATCGCTGCCGATGAATTCCGGCTGCTGCAGTTGCTGCGCGCCGCCGGGCTGCCCGTGGCGGCTCCCGAGTATCTGGACCAATCGGGCGAGATCTTCGCCACACCTGTTGTCGTCGTCGGGTACATCGAAGGCGAGCCGCTCCTGCGTCTGGATGACGCACCCACCCTCGTGCCGCAACTTGCCGCCCAGCTTGCGCGTATTCACCACGTCGATTGTTCGCTCGACGACCTCTCCTTTCTTCCAACGCAGAACGACCTCTGGGCCGCAAAGTGCGCAACACGCCCCGCGCAACTGGATAACTCGCTGGATGAGGGGCGCATCCGCGACACCCTGGAGAACGCGTGGCCGCTGGCGCAGATAAACCCTTCATGTCTGCTCCATGGCGACTACTGGCCGGGGAATGTGCTGTGGCGCGATGGACACATCGTCGGTGTGATCGACTGGGAGGATGCCGCGACCGGCGACCCACTAGCCGATCTGGCCAACTCCCGGCTCGAAGTGCTGTGGGCGTTTGGCAGCGACGCCATGCACCGTTTCACCCACGAATATGCGCGCCACTATGCCGCGGCAGCGCCGCTTGACCTCACCAATCTGCCCTACTGGGACCTCTGCGCCGCGCTTCGCCTCCTTCCCGTCATTGCTGCCATGACCAGCGATCCAGAGGACGAGGGCCGTCTGCGCGCGTGGCATCGCGAGTTCACAGCGTGGGCGTTCGCGCGGCTCAGATGAACCAGTCAGCACAGTGGCTAGCCAGTGGTAGTTCACGGTGTTATAGTGAAGTCCCCGCGACGTAGCAGCGGCAGCCGTGGCACGCAGCTTGCCAGCAATGCACAGATAGGGAGACGCTGCTACGCTCTCAAAGAGGGCAGCGCCCTGTTGCGGGAATAGCAAGAAAACGGCGGCATGTACGTCGCGTCGTGCGATGAACGGGTGGTTGTTGTTTGCACATGGAGGATCGCCATGTCGCCAATGAAGTCAGCAGCCTCGAAGGCAACATTTGCCGGATTTGCCAAGCCATCCTCACTGCCACGCATTCCATCTCCCGTCGGCGATCCTCCCCCCTCACCAGGTCGTCCCGCCGTCGCGCCGCTAGATGTCGATGCTGCCCTGCGTGGCAAGCCATTACGGGTGCTATTCGTCGCCGCGGAGGCTGTTCCCTACGTCAAAACCGGCGGTCCGGCGGATGTCATCGGCGCGTTGCCTCAGGCGCTGCGCAAGCTTGGCCACGATGTTCGGCTGGCGATGCCCTTCTATAAGAGTATCGATCCAGACAGATGGCACATCAAAACCATCCGCGAGGATCTGGCGGTGCCGATGAGCCAGCGTTCGGAGCAGGTGCGCGTGCGCGAGACGACACGCTCGGACGGTCTGCGCGTCTATTTTATCGACGCGCCGCATTATTTCCAGCGCGAGAAGCTCTACGGCTACAATGACGACGGCGAGCGCTTCATCCTCTTCTGCCGCTCCGTGCTAGAGTTTGTCCGCGCGATTGGGTGGGCGCCCGATATCATCCACTGCCACGACTGGCAGACAGCCATCATCCCCAACTGGACACAGACCCTCTACCGCGACGATCCCCTCTTTGCCGAGACTGCGACCGTATACACCATCCACAACCTCGCCGCGCACGGCAACTTCGGCTATCGCATTCTGGAGGTAGCGGGTGTCGCGCAGGAAGGCTTCCTCTACTCGGACCTGCCAGAGCTTGCCAACGTTGTAGATCTGATGGGCCGTGGGATTCTCTTTGCCGACGTCATCAACACCGTCAGCCCAAGCTATGCTCGCGAGATACTGACGCCTGAGTTTGGCGAGCGGCTCGACCCATTGCTCCGCGAGCGCAAATATCGCCTCTATGGCATTCTCAACGGAATGGATACTCACGAGAACGACCCTGCCTCTGATGCAAGCATCGAATCCGACTACGACGCTTTCAGCCTGGAGAAACGCCGCCCCAACAAGGCCGCGCTCCAGCGATCGGTCAATCTGCCCGTCGAGGAGTTCACACCGTTGATTGGCATGATCTCGCGCCTGAGCGACCAGAAAGGGTTCGATTTGCTCGAGGCGACAATTCTGCCCCTGCTGGACCAGAATATCCAGCTTGTTGTCATGGGCACCGGCGATCAACACTACCACGAGATGTTTCAGCGCCTGGTGATGCACTATCCGCGACAGGTGGCGATTCGCTTCACCTTCAACAACGAGTTGAGCCGCCAAATTATCGCCGGAACCGATATGTTGCTGATGCCCTCGCGCTTCGAGCCGTGTGGGCTGACGCAGATGCTGGCGATGCGCTACGGCAGCATCCCCATCGTCAACCATACTGGCGGTCTGGCCGATACCGTACAGGAGTTAGACCCCATGCTCGACACCGGCAACGGCTTCTCCTTCAAGCGATATGACCCCTTCCAGTTTTTTGCCGCCGTTGTGCGCGCTCTGGAAGCCTATCGCTTTGCCGAGAGCTGGAGCGACCTGATGCAGCGCGCGATGCTGGCCGATAACTCGTGGGATGCCTCCGCCGAGCAGTACATCGCGTTGTACCGCCGCGCACAGGAGCTTCACCATATCGCAGGCACGCGCACCGCCACCGCCAGCTAGTGGCATCGCGATGGATTCCGGGCTACCAGGCAGGAGAGAGCGCATGCGAGATGCGGATATGCCGCCGAATGACGCGACCATCGATCGCCTGCCAGAGCTCGTGGCGGCGCTTCCGGCCGAGCAGCGACAGATTGCTGAGCGACTGTTTGAGATCGTCGAGGCAGAGGGCGTCATTCAGCCGCCGCCAGAGATGGAGCCGTGGCTGGCGCGCACGTTTGGCAGTGTCGAGGCGACCTTGCGCCAGCGCATCATTCGCGTCACCAACCGCTGGACCTTCGAGGGCGCGACCTTCAATCCGCTTCGCTC
>DAHUXT010000369.1 GCA_027307065.1 Ktedonobacteria bacterium | reverse complement strand
GCGTCAAAACATGCGCTAATATACTTCAACTAATGCCGGTTAGTTGAAGTATAGGCATATTGCAACTACGCTACCATTACGTGAGTCACCGACTCTGGTCGTCGACCGAGACAAAACTGTTTCATTGCCGACGACAGTCGGTCACTATGAGAATAGGAACGCGACTTCACAGATACACTATAAACGACATCTTCACCTTACGACGTCGAATATGTGTCTGCTATTTAGCCATACGTTGACGTGGCCAATTTGAATGAATTGTGGACAAAAGTCCCTCAATATTGCTGCGTGATGTCAGTCGCGCTATACTTGCAGTTGCTTACCATATTGTACGCAATGCATGATGGAGCACAGTAATGGCAAAATGGCGGGCATTGACCGACTATAGTCCGCTTGCGCGACTGCTCGTCGAATACATGTGGGCGCAACGTCCACCGCTCCTCCCCAACCAGTTTGCCCAGCGGATGGGCGTGCGCAAGCAGCAGGTTTCGAGTTGGCTCAACAGCGACGCGACACCCTCACCGACAATCCTGGTGCGCCTGGCGCGAGGGATGGCGCGGCCAGTGAGCGAGTTGTTCATCGCGGCAGCGTATGCGTCAGAACATGATCCGCTGTTCGATACCGAGGAGACATGGGCCCACGTGTTGGCTGAAGTTCAGGCGACTCCAGAGTTTCTCGCGTTGGCGGAGCCACAGCAGATCATCGTGATCGGTATCCTGCACGCGGCGCATCTACGTGATCGCGAAAATCATCCCCTCGCACCCATCGAGCAGGAAACGTCCGATAACATCGATGACGAAGTGGAGGGCGACGACGGCTCCGGCGCTGGCGAGACAACAGACGATCTCGCGGGCGATGCGATGAACGCGTAGGCATGACAGGCAAAATTCGGGTTAGCTGGCCAGCCGCGCTATCGCCTCGACGAGTTGCTGGCGAGTGAACGGCTTCGGGAGCTGGCCCGCGGTTTGTGGAATATCGCGCGCTGCCAGCCGTAATGGGGACGACATCAGGATAACCTGGTGTCCGGCAGCGCGAATTGTCTCGTCGAGATACATTTCGCTCACGACGGCAGGGCCGTCCAGTCCAGGCATGACGACGTCGAGCAAGACGATCCACGGTTCGAGTGCGGAATGCAGCTTTTCGAGCGCGTCGCGTCCGTCACGCGCTGTCTCCACCTGATAACCTCGTGGCGCTAACACCGCGACGATCATCTCACGAATGGGCGCGCTATCATCAACGGCCAGAATCTGAACAGCCATCCCCGCTCCCTCACCTCCCTGAGTACCGCGTTAGCCGCAGTGGAGCCGCTGCCCCGCGAGCGTCGCAATGGGGGAATTGTACGCTTTTAGCAGACGATGTCAAACGCGTTGGCCGAAACAGATAGCCAGTATATGCCATGGTTGCACAATGCATTGCGAATGTTCGGGGCGCGGCTGTGAGTAATGGCAGCCGGTACCGCACGTCGCCCGAGCGTGCGCTATACTTCTTAACAGGAAGGGCTTTCCGCGCTCGATGGTGATGCTCCGCTAATGCGGCGGAAATATTCGGTAGGGACAATTGCATGGCTAAAGTTACCACAGGAACCGGCGACACCGGCTATACCGGGCTGCTTGGCGATCAGCGGGTGGCGAAGTATGATCCGCGGCCTGATACATTTGGCACCGTAGACGAGGCGACTTCGGCCCTGGGCCTGGCACGGGCGTTCACCCAGGACGAAACCGCCCGCGCGGTGATTCTCCATCTGCAACAGGATCTCTATGTCCTAATGGCAGAGCTTGCGACACTGCCAGAAAACCAAGTGGCCATTGGCATGGCGATGACTACCGATCACGTGCGCTGGCTGGAGGAGACCGAAGATCGTCTCAAGGCGGAGGTGGTCATCCCCAATAAGTTCATCATTCCGGGTGACTCATTAGATGGCGCCGCGCTCGATCTCGCGCGAACGATCATCAGGCGCGCCGAGCGCATGACGGTGCGTCTACTCCACGATGGCGTGATCGCGAACGGCGAGACGGTGCGCTATCTCAACCGGCTCTCTGATGTCGTGTTCATTCTGGCGCGCTACCTGGAGGCCAAGCAGGGCGGCAGCACACAGGCGAGCCCAGCGAAACCATAACGTCGACGCCACCGCACCTATGATGGAGACTTTTGTGCAGCAGCCACAGTCCTTTGCCCCCACGAATGCCTATTCTGAGTCGCTGACTGTGCGCAGTTATGAGGTGACGCGCGCTGGGTATCCTCAGCCCGGCTCCATGCTGCGCTACCTCGAATACCTCGTGACTCGGGCATCTGCGGCAAGCGGCTACACCAATGCCTGGTACGTGGAGCAGGGCAGCGCCTGGCTGGTGCGCGAAATGTCCTTGTCGCTCGGGTGGCTGCCCCCGATGGACAGCGAGATCATGATGGCGACGTGGGTGGCTGAGTTCCGCCGCGTCCAGGCGTTCCGCGAATATGCCATCTGGCATCAGTCAAGCGGACGGCTGGTTGCGCGTGCCCGGGCGCGCTGGGCATACGTGCAGCGCCATACTGGACAGCCGCTACGCGTGCCCGATGACATGATCGCGCTGTTTAGCGCGCCGCAGAGCGCCATGCGTCTGGGAGGAGTGCCAATCGCCACGCCGTCTGAAGCGATCTGGCAGGGCGAACACACGATTGTCGCCAGAGAATACGAGTCCGACGTGCACCAGCACATAAACAACTGCGTCTATGGCGACTGGCTCTATGATGGCGTTGCCGCCGCGCTGCGTACCACGGGCCACTCCATCTCCGAGCTACGCCCGCGATTTCTCACACTGGAGTATTTGCGTCAGGTGCGCCCTGGCGACCAGGTGCGCATCCAAACGAGTCTCCATCGCGACGGATCGCGGCGACTTCACGCGCATCAGACGCTGCGCGATGCGGAAGGCGGCGAGGTCATCGTGCGCGGACGAACACAGTATCTGGTAGGGGAGCGTTGGCTTCGTGGTCCCAGCTAAGGACCTCCGCGACGCTTAGAGACTCCAGCGGGTGCCGCAGCCGGCGCAGTGTGGCCACGGTGTATCACTCTCGAACGCGGCGCGAAAAGCGGCGTAGCGTTGGCCATTCCAGATGTCTTCGAAGGGCTGATCGAAAACGTTGCCCAGCACTTTCTGGCTTCGCGGTCCGGGATCAAACGGCGCGAAACAGCAGGAAAAGACGTTCCCG
>DAHUXT010000368.1 GCA_027307065.1 Ktedonobacteria bacterium | reverse complement strand
CTTCCCGTTCACCTTGCCGCCGTCAGTGGCCCCCATCGCGCTCATTCCGGTGGACGCGCCCTGGCAGGTGCCGGCGTATCTGCAGCTAGGCGGTATGGATACCTGGGGCCATACGGTAGGCCGCATAGGTGGCGTCGAGGGCGCGCACGGCATGGAGCCGCAGGTACATATGGCGATTCTGAAGTATTGGTACGAGCGCTGGGGCGCCGAGGCCGTGGCTGCGACAGCCGCCGATCTGGAAGTGCGGGTGCTGCGCCCGCCGACAACACCGGCGGCGGCACTTGAACTGGCCAAGGAGCAGTACCTGTACTGCCGGGATCTCGTGGACCAGCACACCGGCAGCGTCACCGTCTTGGCCAAGTTGCTGCTCGACAGTCC
Organism: Ktedonobacteria bacterium; assembly: GCA_027307065.1. Classification (GTDB taxonomy): domain Bacteria; phylum Chloroflexota; class Ktedonobacteria; order Ktedonobacterales; family JADMIN01; genus DAHUXT01. Next base: position 2,834 of record DAHUXT010000368.1, on the reverse strand, counting down.
GGTGTGGTGGTTCTGGTGGGATTAATTGCGGCTAGCGACCGTCGGAACTCATTTGCGGACACGCCCTAGACGTGGTGCTATCCATTTTGCTGAGATCATCGGTTTTATTCAGATATTTGAAGTGAGGATGGGTCGCGTATGACCGACGACGTCACGCGGAATGGCCGCTATCGCGCAACCGCCAGTGCGCTTGATGACTGCGCATCTCTGGCGCGGCTGGCGCGTTCGGCTGCACGCATCGTAGCCAGCGAGGAGTCCTGCGTGGTGGCGCTTGCGGGCAGGCGGCGACTGTCAACCGCGACTCGGGTGGGGCTGTTTGCTGGGTCGTTCAATCCACTGACACAGGCCCATGTGGCGCTGGTGAATGCGGCCCGGAGGCTTGCTGGCCTGGAAGTGATCGTGTGGGCCTGCGCAGCGGCTTCAGTCGATAAAGAGCGGGTGGAGCGGGCAACGCTGGTTGACCGGCTGGCACAGATGCGCGCGTTTGTGGCGACGCGACGGCACGAGGCGCTGGTGCTGCTCAATCGCGGCCTGTATGTTGACGAGGCGCGTATCCTGCGCACGCTGCTGGCGCCCTCTGCCGAGTTGACGATTCTCGTCGGCTTCGACAAGATTGTTCAGATCTTCGATCCCAGGTACTACACCGACCGCGATGCGGCATTGCGCGCATTATTTGCGCTGGCGGGCGTCTTGGTGGCTCCTCGCGACGACGATGGCGATCAAGCGTTGGCGACGTTGCTGGCTGCGCCGGAGAATCAGCCGTTTGCCGCGCATGTACGGTATCTGGATGTGCCGCCGATCTGGACACACGACTCTTCGACCGAGGCGCGTACACTGGCGTCGCGGATGCCTCCCGATGTGCCGCAACTCACGCGGCTGTTGCCTCCGGCCGGTGTGGCGCTCGCTCTGCACACAGGCGCGTATCGGCCAGTTACCGCCAAAGACCGCGATCCCTACGAAGTTCGCGTCCGCTGGTTGGATGCCCTGGCGCTGCTGCCGCCTTCCGCGACGCGCGCACTGCCGCCACTCGCGACGCTGGTGCGGCTTGCGCTTGCCGACGATGCTACCGGGCGACGCCTCCAGGCGTGGCTGAGTGCAACTCACGGTGCGGTAGGCGCGACATCAGATGTATCCAGGCTATCCAGGCAGCGTGTGCAGGACCTGCTGGAGACTCTTCACGTTTGATCACCAAGCGGGCGACTGGGCTGACCTGGTGGCTGACCATTGCGCGGCTGCGAGTCGGCAAGTTGATCCCAGCGTTTGCGCGTCATAAAAAGCACCACCACGAACAGCGAGGAGAAGAGCGCGATCGACCCGATGGCGAGCGCCAGAATAATGCCTGCGGTCGTTGACATGGGTGAGGGTCTCCTGCGGTATGCCCGATGGTGGCGAACGGTCGCACTGCGCTGCGTACTAGAACAGCCCTCGATGCGGATAGCTCAGCACGCCATGCTGTAGGCAGTAGCGATTGATGAACGCAAACATGAGTTCACGCTCAGGCGCGCGCAGCAACGTCGGTCCGATGCAGCGCACCGAGCGACCTACCCGAAAGCGCAGCAGCGCCCAGTGCCGCGAGTGATCGAGCACGCGCACGTCACTCCACATCACTTCATCGGTGCTGCGACGCCATGGCCGGATGATCGTCAATCCCTCCGTGGTGACGATGACCTCCTGCAGCAGCCAGAGCGCGAGTGCGATTCCAAGCAGCGCCACCACGATGCCCAGGACGCATATCGCCCCAGCAAGTGGCTCAGGCAGCACAATCAGCGCGAGGGCCGCGCCTCCGGCTCCCGCCAGCGCCAGCGAGAATCCACTAAGCGGCCAGCGATTGCGCGGACGTGCCCGCAATGTGCCGGTCAGGTCGGCCTCTGGAACCGGCATCTGATCAAGCGCCTCCATGCGCAGTGAGCCATCGAGAATCTGCGGCCGTAGATGGTTGAGCACAATTTTGTGCAACTGGCGCCCGTCCATGAGCAAGCGCGGCGCGAATGAGATATAGGCGTCTCGGTCGGTGTAGATGCGAATGTACATTCCGTGGCGCTCGGCACGGATAATCTCGTGCCACGCGGCCTCGCGCCAACGCTGAAACGGTCTGCCAACCGAGATACCAACGGGTGAGAGCCGCACGCTGCGCATGAAAAGCCAGGCCAACGTGAGAATTGGAATCGAGGCCAGAATGACCAGCGGTACCCAGACGGGCGGCTGCTGATTTTGATTGAGCAATATTGCCGCTGCGATGACTACGGCGGCAGTTGGCATCAAAATCGCGATGACTGCGAGATACGGCGCTGGACGGAAAATGGGCATTGCCCTCAACGGCGAGGTCAATGGAATGGTCTGCGCGCCGTTGAGTGGTCGGGTTCTGCGTGATCTATCCCGTGGTTCCATCTTCCTGCCCATCCCCAGTAAATTCGAATGATGAATGCTGCGGTGCCGTCGCGGCATTATAGCGTCTGCCCTCTTGCGGCGCAATGTCTGTGGGACTTTTCCGGCTCTGGCTATCGCGCTTGACCAGCCACTGGCTCGCCCTGCGATAATATCAGGACAATTGGTAGACATGAAGTGCGAAGGTTCCGCGAAAGTAGGCGCGTGTGCAGCGGAGTGATGTCGGCGAGCACCGACGAGACGTCGTCGGAAAAAGCCTGGTGAGCAGGTTGGTGATTGACCGGCCGCCGGTTCGACTGGCGGTGTATCTGATCGCCGCGCTGGCGCTCCTGTTGCTGGCGCAGAATGCCTTGCTGGCGCTCACCGCCGAGCCACTGCGACTCGCGCTCCACGGTCAGGCAGATCATCGTCATCAGGCGTCGGACGCTCAGCTGCCGGTAGGCCGGGTC
>DAHUXT010000367.1 GCA_027307065.1 Ktedonobacteria bacterium | reverse complement strand
TGGCAGAGTTGGTGGGGCAGGGCCGGGTGACGCTGGGGCGCATGTCCAGGGGGCCATTCACGGATCGCCCAGTAGCCTACCACCTTATGTGGCTAGCCTCGCCGCGAACAAATGTCCCAATTACCGGAAATTGTGCTTGACGGGAGATTGGTTGCTATGAGAGTCTAGTGGTAGTGGCTGGATGCGGGCTGCTCCTAATCAACCATACATACCACCACTACTCGCGGCACACGTGAGGTGGCCGTCCTGCGGGGTCTTCGGACTCTTGGCGGGGCGGCTTCTGTTGTTTCCGGGCAGGCGCGGTTGGGTTGGTGCGGTGTGGTGGACTGAGGCTCAGGAGGGTGGTGGTTGGGCATGGGTAGTCGAAAGCACACAAGGACACATCTTCGGTACATTGAGGGACGTGTCCCCCTGATAACGCGGTCGGCGGGCGCATCGTCGGCTCCTGAGTCATCTGTTGAGACTCCTACACGCGATGCTGCGCTCATTCGGGCGGTGCTGCCCTGTGAGATTCGCATTGTTGATGAGGACAAGCGCGAGATCGAAGTCTGCGCCACCAGTAAAGCCGTAGATTCCTATGGGACTGTCTTCGGCTACGACGCCAGCAAAGACGCCTTTGGGCGCTGGGCGGGCAATGTGCGCGAGATGCACGACCGCAAGGAAGTTGGGCGCAAAGTGGCGGTACGCTACGATGACGATGCTCGCCGGGTCTACGCGTGTGCACGGATCAGCAGGGACGCAGAGGATACCTGGGAGAAGGTCAAAGATGGCACACTCGCGGGCGTGTCGATTGGCGCATCCGATGTCACCTGGCAGAATCAGCGCGTTGACTGACCCAGCGTACCAGCAGTGGAATTCGAGGACGTACAGTGGTCCGCCGCACGTTGGCCTCACGTGTGGTGTCGGCGACGGCATGATCCGGGTGATGAATCTGTGGGGCGGGTTCTGGCATGAGGGCAGTGATAGGTATTGGGCAGCGCGTCTGCTCGAAGGGGAAGTGTGGGTGGGGACCATGATGATACCTGTTGGTTGGAAAGATGACGGCAAGACACTGGTGGCGCCCAATGGCGTGCCGGTGGTGCGCAGGTTCAGAGATTACATCCTCGCGCATGGGTGGCTGGCGGGCAACTATCCGCTGAAACCGGAAGCGGCGCTCGATAGCATTGAACCGGGTAACGCATCTATCGGCGCAGGATCGCGCCAGGATTTCCGGCTCTCGTCGCTGGGGTACACCACGACCAGGGGCGTGTATGTGATTTGGGTGGGTCAGGACCTTGTTGCACTGGAATCGCAGTTGGCGGCGGCCAACAGCCATGTGACCGCGCTGGAGCAGCAGATCGACCCGAAGGCCACTGAGGCGTTGGCTGCGGTGCGGGAGTTGGCGAAGGCGCTCAGTGTGTTGTTGGCTGTGCAGTGTGCGGCAAAGGTGGCCCAACTCCTCGAATGTGCTGGGAGCAGCTCGACGGCTAGGTATGGGACGACTCTTCCGGCTTCCGTTTCTTGAGTATTACGCGGTCGTCGAGACGCTTGGAGCGCGCAATCTGCCCAACGATTACTCTGAATCGCCATAGCGCCAGTGCTTGCTGGAGTCCGTTAAGGACGGCAAAGTCGACGGCATGCTTGTTCTCACACTCACCCTCGGCAGCATTGCCGCGTACTAAAACTTGAGCGGCTTCGTACCTGTTCAGGCAACGCTAGGATAGAGCGGCTGCCTGTGAAGAGGGTCTTCGTGCACAGCGAGCAGGCGGGCGCCATCGGTGTCGCATTCGCCTTCTACGCTTGTGACCGACCTGTAATGCGCGCTGGCGCCAGGTTGATCATCTTGTGATGCACCGAGCATATCCTCCCTGCGGGAACACCTTGCGTGGATACGCTCCGTGACGGGGCGCAGAAAAGGAGAAAGACGATGCGACCACTGAGTGAAGCCGCTGGTCAAGAACTGCAGTGGCGAGGCAAAGAGGAGTTCGAGCTCCGGACTGGCGATGAGATATGGGCGATCTTGCACGCGCGGGAGCGAAGAGCGGAGTGGACCATTGGCGAGACGGCTGACGGGCGTTGGGCCTTGAGAAGCGAGCACATCGGCTCTGGGGAGATACTCGTGATCACCGAGCAAGATACCCAGACCCAGATCGCCGTTGTGAGACACGGACGCAAACATGGCCTGTTTGCGCGCGACGACGATTACATCGAGTTCGCCGACGGAAACGTAGTGGCATGGCACAAGACGAGCGCCTGGCGAGATGATGAGTGGGACTGGGTTGACCGCGAGGAACGCCCCCTGATCCACTTCCAGCGAGAACACCACGTCGTGATCGAGCCCAATGCGCGCTCGTTTCCTGAACTCTCGCTGCTGGTCATAGCTGGTGGGCAGCTGATCCAGCTGCACGAAGCGGCAAGAAAGAAGGCCGCTGTGCTTGCCGGAGTCGCGACAGCAACCGCCAGTCGCGTTGTCGTGAATCACTAACGTGAATCACTAAGTAGATAGATGACTCTACAGGCGGGTCCTGAGTAGAATGTGAGCGCGGGCCGCATAATGCGCGGCTTTCCCGGCTAGCGACGACATCCTCAGCACGACGGACGTGCTCCGGTGGCGTCCGAGCGCGGACGTTGACGGTGCGTTTCCACCGCCGCTGCCGGTGCAGATTCGTGGGAGTCAACGTCGTTCATGGTGAATCTGCTGCGCCATTACGCTGTATGCGCTCTCAACTATTCAATGATGGGTCCGCCTGAAGAGTCATGAAGGGGGCGACCTATGATGATCCAGCCGACGCGGTTACCCGAGTCTGCTGGTCGGCGCGCTCTTCTTCGCAACCCTCGCGGTCCTGCCCGCGCTCGCTCCTCTGCAGACGGTCCGTGTTCCGCACTCAGTACAGTTCGGCCGCCACCATCGGGATAGACACGTCGATCGTGCCGAACGCACTACTGCCGGAGAAGGGCCGCGACCACCCCGACTGGTTGCCTCAGACAGATGCGGTCATCCACACCTGGTACGCCGTTTTCGCTCGTGCCTGGAAGCGGACCGCCAGGTAGTTGCCGCCGAGATTGACGCCATCATCGACGTCGTCATCTGAGTGCAGCGCGAACAGCCGGTAGTCCGTCGGTGGCGCCCCATGCGTTTGGGTCACAGTGTTGAGCACCGTCGTGGTGACGTGGCCCTCCACGTACTCATCCAGCCACACGCCACGGGCAAATGCTGTGAACGCGGTCAGCGCCACCGGCCGCACCTCCAGCGTCCCGTCTCGACG
>DAHUXT010000366.1 GCA_027307065.1 Ktedonobacteria bacterium | reverse complement strand
CAAGCTTCCTGATGTTTTGGCAGTGGCGTCCCATAGGCGGAATCATCTGGAGTGTGGAAAGTGCTTATGGCAGGATTGCTCTGCATGTTCTGTATGCGCTCGGATGGGCCTTGGTGCTGGCGACAACTTTCCTGATCAACCACTTCGAGTTGTTTGGCCTGAAACAAGTCTGGCAAACTTTGCGGGGGAAGACATCATCCCAAACGCCGTTCCGAACCCCTTCGCTATATCGCCTGGTACGTCATCCGATGATGGCCGGCTTCTTCATAGTATTCTGGACGAATCCCTCTATGACCATTGATCGGGTGCTTTTTGCGCTGGGCATGTCAGTCTACATTCTGATTGGTGTGGCCTTCGAGGAACGCGACTTATTGCGAGTATTTGGCGCCACCTATGAAAACTATCAGGCCAGGGTGCCAGGCTTGATTCCATTCTTGCGGAGAAAACGAACTGGCGTGCCGATCAGCCGCAAAGGGACTTCTCGTTCAGCGGAAACAGCTTGAGGCCGGACGCTTTCTTCCTGGGGTGGAACAAACCAGTTACCAGATACCAATTACCGAAGGCTCAGCCAGCGCGGCGGCTCGGCAAGGTGGCTCGTGACGTTGACGGCGCGCACCACCGAACGTTGTGTGCCGTCGTCGGCAATGCGCCAATCTACCACACAGTAGCTCGCGGGGTCGCTCCAGATGCGGCGAACGCCACTGAGCGGCAGGCCAAGCGCGGCGCAGAGCATCACCTTGACTGGACCAACATGCGAGACCACCGCGACCGTCTCGCCTGGGTGGCGCTCAGCTATTCCTGCCACACTGGCGACCACCCGCCGCCGTAGCATAATCAGCGACTCGCCCGCTGGCGGCGCGATGTTCGTCCGCGTGGTCCACGCCGCGAAGCGCTTGGGATCCCGCAAGCGCGCCTCCTCTGCGGTGAGCCGCTCCCAGGAACCATAAGACTGTTCGCGCAGGTCGGGCGCCACCTGAACTGGGACGCGCACCTTCGTCGCGATGGCCTCGGCGGTGGCGAGCGCGCGCCGCAATGGGCTGGTATACACAGCGGCGATACCGAATGAGGGCAGCGCGTCAGCTAAGAGCAGCGCCTGCCGCGTGCCGTGCTCCGTCAGCGCGACATCGCTCGACCCGTTGAAGCGAAACTCACGCGTGCCCTCGGCCTCGGCGTGACGCGCCAGAATCAGGCGCACCATCGGGGGGTGACTCATGCCGGGAAGAGTTCTTTGACGCTCAGGCTCCGACGGATATCACGCTTGCCAGTCCCAAGCGTCCACGAGCCGATGTCGTCGTCATCCAGCCGGCGGCACGCGAGCCGCGCCGCGCCGATCTCCGGAGAATGGAGCGGTGGCCGGAACGTCGCCTGTGGCGCGTGTTCCAGGATGATGCGGCGAAATGGGTCGGTCACCCATGGCTCTGATTTGAAGACACTGCCGACCGTTGAGATGGGGAACGAGTCCTGCTGCATACCCAGCATTCTGACGATCGCGGCGGCGCTTTCGCCCAGGTGAGCGCCCGCTTCGGTCAGGATTCTCTGTGCGACGGGATCTCCCTGGTGCGCCATATCCGAGACTTTTGCCGCGAATGCGGCGATCTCGAACTTTCCAAACGGTGTGCTATCCACCAGGCGGCGCATCTCCTCGGCGTTGTCCACACCATAGATGTCGCGCAGTTCCACGACAAGTCTCGTCGGCTGGTCGCGGCCGTCCAGCATGCGCATCGCCGCGCGTATCGCCGCCAACCCGATGGAGTAGCCGCTGCCCGCATCGCCGAGGATGAAGTCCCAGCCATCGGTGCGCCACAGTTGGCCCTTGGCATTCATGCCTAATCCAGTGGCGCCTGTCCCCGCGATGATGACGAGCCCAGCCTGCGCCTCGGTGGCCCCAGACCACGCGCCGACGACATCATTCTCAATAATCGTCGGGCCGAAATATCCAAGTGACCGCGCGGCGCGCTGCGGCACGGGTAGATCGAGATCGGTATCGAAGCCGGCGAGGCACATGATAATTGCGGCGACCTGCGCCAGGGTGATATTAGCGGCCTGCAATGCGCTGCTGACTGCCTGCGCGATATTGGCGCTAGCGGTGTCCATTCCTACGGATCGGTGATTGGCTGGCCCGCTGGTGCCGGCTCCAACGACGCCGACATCCTCACCGAGAACGACCACGTTTGTTTTGGTTCCACCACCGTCAACGCCGACGACATAGCGCATTGCGCCCTCCAAGACATTCACTGAAGCGCATCATCACTCGTTCGATACGCGGGATGCGCTCGATATTTTAGACCCGCGAACCTGACGCTTTACTGGCTCAACCTCGTCTGCGAACGCGTCCTGAATTGCCTGTTCAATCGCTTGCGCGTCGAGAGATGGCGACTCGTGAGTTGCCTCCATGCGAAGCAGCAGCAGATATTCGTGGTTGCCGTCACGTCCGGTAATCGGGGAGGCGACCAACCCCTGGGCTATCAAACGGCAACCTGACGCATCGGGCGCTGCATCAATCAACCAGGTCAGCAGGTCAGTCAGTACCCGGCGATGCACCGCTGGTTCGCGAATAATCCCCGCGCCACGGTCGGCCTCGGCGCGACCTGCCTCGAACTGCGGCTTGACCAGCGCCACGACCCAGCCATCCTTTTTCAGCAGTGTCGCGACACGTGGCAAGACCAGACGCAGCGAGATGAACGAGACGTCAATAACCGCGCAGTCAGCCAGTTCAGGCAGCGCTTCGAGATGGCGTATGTTCGTACGTTCGAGCACTGTCACGCGGGGATGATTGCGCAACGACCAAGCCAGCTGCCCGTGGCCAACATCGACGGCATACACATGCGCGGCGTCCCGCTGGAGCAGCAGATCCGTGAAACCACCGGTGGAAGCGCCCACATCGACGCAGATGCACCCCGCGGGGTCCACATGGAAGGTATCGAGCGCGCGTTCGAGCTTAAGTCCGCCGCGACTGACGAATCGTGTTTCGCTCGGTGTGGCCGCCAGTTCTACAGCGGCATCCGTGGGGATGAGGGTTCCTGCCTTGATGACTCGCTGGCCGGTGACGTAGACCTCGCCCGCCATGATGAGCGCCCGCGCGCGTTCGCGACTCGGGGCGATGCCACGCGAGACCATCAGGACGTCCAATCGCTCGCGGGTGCGCCCACGCGAACCGCTTGCACGCGCGTCCACCGGCTCTCGCGCCTCATTGCTCATACGATGTGTCATCTCGCTCTACATGAACCGTTCACAGCTCGTCTCAAA
>DAHUXT010000365.1 GCA_027307065.1 Ktedonobacteria bacterium | reverse complement strand
CGATGACCTTGTCGACATACCACAGCATCGGCCAAGCCACCCATCCAATGACCAGCGCCAGCCCGCCAAGAAGCGGGGTGCCGCTGACACCGAGTCCGGCGACCAGGGACCCAAGCACGAGCAATGGCGAGAGCAAAGGCACCGTCAGCAGATTGGCGATAGGCGCAATGAGCGATACTTCGCCAAAGGTGAGCGCCAGCACCGGCAGCGTGGCAATTTGTGCCGCCAATGTCACCGCCAGTGACTCGGCAATGCCCACGCCGATGCCGCGACCCAGACTGCCTAATAGTGCCAGCAGCAGACGTTGCAGTGGCGGCGTCAACAGTGGAATGCCGAGAGTCGCCAGTGCCGTCAACTGGAAGCCCGCGTCGTAGACGAGCATCGGATCGCCCGCCGTCATCAGCAGCACGGTGAGTGCCAGCGCGGTGTAGACGTTGTAGCGCCGACCCAGCGATCCCGCAAACACGAGCAGCGCGCCCATAACCGCGGCTCGCACGGCGGCTGGCCCGCCACCGCCAAGCGCGGCGTAGAGTGCGACCATCGCCAGTGGGCCAACCAGTCGCGGCCAGCGTCCGAGAGGGCGGAGTGCGCGCCGGGCAATTTCCGCAAGCAGCGAGACTTTGAGTCCGGCTGGAACGACCAGGTGAATCGTTCCGGTGGCGATGAAGAGCGGCAGCCGGGAACGCAAGACCGGCGTCTTCATCCCAAGGAGAATGCCGATGAGCAACGCCGCCTCCGGTTCGGGCAAGGTTCGTTGGATGGCCTCGGCCAGCCGCACGCGCAGATCGAAGAGCGCCGCGAGCACTGGATTGCCGCCTCCACGCGCGAGAATCACTGCCTGAGCGCCTCGCATCTGCGCCTGCACATCTGTTCGTCCTGATGAGCGAGCAACAACCAATGTGCCGTTCAGGCTCAATGTGTCGCCATAGGCAGGTGCGAACCAGTCATCTGGGCCATACAGCGTGACTTCGATGCGGCCAACTGCCGGTTGCCACGTTTGGCCCGCATCCAGGCTCGCGCTGCTAGCATCGACCATGACGTGCCTCAGGCCACCGCGAACGTCCGGCTCAGCGGCAACGACGCCGCGCACCTTCACATGCGCGTTCTGGGGGAGATGACTGACGGCGTGCGGGTCATTCGCAGGGTCAGTCCATGCCGCTCGCGCCCCGCCGAATGCCAGCGCAGACAGCATGATAGCGGCCAGCAGCATCGCCCGCCCGCGTGGACCTGCTGAGCCAGATCCCCACCGGGCGAGCGTCGTTGCGATGGCGATTGCGACAGCGCCCATTAGCAGCCACGACATCGGGGAAATGGACTCGATCGGGCCGATTGCTTGCAGCGCGATGCCGCCGAGCCAGACTAACGTCCATGCGACCAGCACGTAACCGCCAAAGAGCGGACGTGCTGTCAGTGACGTGGTTGGTGAGGACGTCATGCGGACTCGCTTTCGGCGGGCGATCGCAGTGCATCGCGGCCTAACAACTGTGCATGCGAGTGTACCAGAGGAAGCCGCCGCCGTATAGCGCCAAATTGTGCTGTGTGGATGGGGACAGAGCGTGCGAGACTCGTTGGCACATATCTTCACAATATCGGTGCTTGACAAGAGGGGTCCGTCATGGTACACCATCTCGCAAGGCCTGATGATATGATCATCATACCAATTGAGCGTGGCATGGTGTGTCCGTGTGGAGTGACCCTCCAACGGGATGGAAGAGGCTCGGAATGTACGCTCCCATCCAGACGCGGAAGGTTTTCGAGCAGATCGCGACGCAGATCGAGCAGCAGATTTTGCGCGGCGACTTGCGCACGGGCGATCGGCTCCCCACCGAACGCGAGCTTGCGGAGCAGTTCCGCGCCAGCCGAACCGCTGTGCGCGAGGCGATGAAGACGCTGGCGCAAAAGGGGCTGGTCGATCTGCGTCCCGGCCGTGGCACCATCGTCATCGACGGCACGTCGTCGGCGCTGCGCGATTCGCTGAACCGTTCGATGCAGGTGAGCCAACATCGTAGTGGTGGCGATCTGGTGGAGGTACGCGAAATCCTCGAGCCGGAGATTGCCGCGCTGGCGGCTGTGCGCGCGAATGACGCTGATATTGCCGAGTTGCGCGCGGCCGTCGAGACGATGGATACGCACATTGCGGACGCGGATGCGTTCATCACAGCGGACAACCATTTCCACCAGATCCTCGCTAACGCCACTAATAACAATTTGATTCTGGCATTGATTCATCCCATCATGGAACTGCTCAGCAAGCAGCGTAAACAAATCTTTGGCGTACATGGCGGCCCGCAGCGAGGCCAACAGCATCACAAGATGCTGCTCGACGCGGTGACTCGCCACGATCCCGATGCCGCGCGTGCGGCAATGCGGGCCCACCTGCGACAGGTTGGCGCCGATGCAGCGGCCGCGCTCGAACATATCGACCACTTAGACAGCACTGACAGCACCAAACACGTCGCGGAATAGTTGTCTTGTGAATCTGGTGAAGAGCGAGTGTAGAGGAGGCACGGTTGTATGGCGCGTATCGGCTATATTGGCCTGGGAGCCATGGGCGGGCGCGTGGCGAAACGCCTGCTGGATGCGGGCAACACCGTCGTTGGATACAATCGTACGCGTGACAAGGCGCAGTGGCTGCTCGACGAGGGCATGCGCTGGGCGACGTCACCACGCGAGGTGGCTGAACAGTCAGACTTTATCTTCACGATGGTCACCAACACCCACGCGCTTGAAGCCGTTACTGGCGGCGACGATGGCATCCTCGCCGGCCTGGGGCCGAACAAGATCTACTGTGATATGAGCACGGTCAGCCCGGCGCGGTCGCGGTCGCTGGCGAAGCACGTTGCCCAGTCTGGAGCGCGCATGCTCGATACACCTGTGTCGGGCAGTGTCATCACGCTGGAGCAGGGGAAACTCTCGCTGATGGTCGGCGGCGAGCGCGAGGCATACGAACGCGCCTTGCCGATTCTGCAGCAGATTGGGCAGAAGGTGACCTACGTCGGTGAGAATGGGCTGGCGGTGCTGATGAAGATCTGCGTCAACCTGAATCTCCAGGTGCAACTCATCGGCTTTCTCGAAGGGCTATTCCTCGCCGAAAAGGGCGGCATTCCGCGAGAGACGGCAATGGAAGCGCTGCTCAACAGCGCCCGAGGGAGTAACCCGGCGGACGATGATGCGCTCGTGACAAGCTTCCTCACGGACATTCAGCCGCCGCAACCCGCTGCTCCTGCGCCCTACCCCGCCTACGGGCAGTATGGCCC
>DAHUXT010000364.1 GCA_027307065.1 Ktedonobacteria bacterium | reverse complement strand
CAGCGACACGTTCCGCGTCGACCACGTTACGGCCGTGGTGGCGGCGTTGCAGGCCGGAGAACCCCGCGAGGCGAACCTCGCAGCGGACGCCACCACCATCCCGATAACCTGGCCGGGCGTCATCCCGAGGGTTTTCAGTGTGGCCGTGTCGCGAGTCCGTTCGCGGGTGCTCAGCAACACCGTATTGAAAACGCCTGCCAGGGCAATGATGGCCAACACAATCACCAGCACTAAAAGCACTGAGTCTAATGTGCTTAAGAGGGGCGAGACCATCGACGCCCGCGGCACACTGCTTAGAAAGTCCGGTGCAGTCACGGCGATACGATGGGCGTATGCATTAAGGTCAGCACCTGGATGCAGCGTCACCAGGTAGATAGTCGGCTGCTCGGTGGGGTCGGCCACCAAAAAGGATGTCCAGTCGAATCGCAGAACTCGCCCGAAGTCATCGGTATCGAAGTAGACACCGACTAGCCGAAGTGGAATAGCATGGTTATTCACACCGGCAGTAAACGTGTCGCCCACTTTCAGATGCGCCTCGTGGACGAATGCGCTGCCGCCTACTGCCTCCCCTGGCCCAGAAAACCATCGCCCCTTCAATAGCTGATAGCCAAGTTTTGCCGAGTCTCCGCGCATGGGAATCACGCTGACCGGGGTGCTCACCCCGGAAACGGTAGCGCTGGAGAACGTAAACGCGACGATGTTCGCGCTATCTGGGTCGGCCTGGAGCGACTGCATAACCTGCGCATCAGGGTATGCGCCAAAGCGGGTGATCGTTTCATCGGGGTTCAACCCTGGCTCAGTCGCCAATCTTGTCAGGGAGTTGTGTAGCCCGAAGGCAAACGTCAAAGTCGCTACCCCTATCACAATCGCCAGCACCGTCAGCAGACCGCGTATAGGCCGGGCGAATGCATCACCCGCGCCAAGGGACAGCGCGCGCGGCAGTCGGAGCCACTGAAGCGCACTGCCGAGGCGATTGTGTCGTCGCGGGCGGGGAGCAGCGCTGCTTGTGAGCGCGACGATCGGGCGCAGCAATCCGCCGCGAATAGCTGGAAGCGCGGAGGCGGCGCACACCACCAACAGCGCGCCAAGCGTTGCCAGAATGATGGGCAAGATGGTCACCGAATTCGCTGTCGAGAGGCCCAGCGACTCAGAACTCTGGGCCAGCAATGGAATGCTGCCCAAAACGCCAAGTGTCGTCCCGACAATGCATCCGACGATCGCCGGAACAAGCATCTGCCCGACGAAGGCCAATACCACCTGCCCCGGCGTGAATCCTAGCGCCTTAATGACCCCAATATCGCGGTAGCTCGCCAGCACCGCGCCAGCCACCACATTTGCGACGATGAGCGCAGCCGCCCCCAGCGCGAAGGCCGAGAACGCCAGCAAGAATGCCAGCACGAGATTCTCGGTGAGGCTATCGAGACTCTTGATGAGCAGGTAGCTGAGCGAGGAAACGACCGCCCCAGGTGGCAGCGCGCGCTCGACATCTTGAAGATTCCCCTGCATCACGGCTTCAGTACCGGCATGTCGAAAGCGGTACAACATCTGGTAGTCCTGATGATCACCACTCGCCAGCAGGCGCTGAAGCTGGTCAGGTACCACCCATGAGAACTGGGGATTCATGACCGAGGCGTCGCCTTCTTCGATGTCAACCACCTCGCCAACCACCACAAGTTGCGGTTTATCGCTCCGGCTGAGCGCGGTCAACCTGCTTCCGAGCTTTAACTGCGCGGACTGCGCGAACGAGCGCGTCAGCACTATCTCGCCCGGTTGCGTCGGCCAGCGTCCGGCAACCAACTGCAGCCGGTCGAGTTGACCACCGGGGTCCGCGCGGCCAATAACATACAGTGGCGTCTTGGCAGTGCCATATTCGAAAGGGATAACCTTCAGTGGCCACGGGCCAGCGACCGCCGTTACTTCCGGCAGGTGCGCTGTGGCGCTAAGCTGCGCCACACTCACCTTGCTACCATCGAATTGAACATCTAGATGCGCGCCAGCGTTTTGCGCAAACGCCCGATCGTAGGGAGCAGATGACGCGCTCGAGACTTCCAGCGCAAGCGTGCCCACTCCGGCCGCCAGCGCAACAATGATCACCACGACGATGGTTTGCAATCGCCGAGCGCGCAGATTGCCGCCAATTTCGGCCAACACGGCTTTCATAGATCAATCTCCCCGGTGCGAATGTGCAACAGATCAGATGGCGCCTGTATGGGACGCGTTTCGAGGGCGGCATCGTCGACGACACGGCCATCGCGCAGGGAGATCACGCGCGACGAATAGGTGGAGGCAAGGCGGGCATCATGGGTGACCATCACGACCGTTTGTCCCTGGCGATGAATCTCGGCCAGCAGATCCATCACACTGTCGCCACTATGACTATCGAGCGCTCCAGTTGGCTCATCGGCCAACAGCACCACTGGTTGATTGATGAGCGCGCGCGCAATCGCGACACGCTGGCGTTGGCCACCCGAGAGACGGGCAGGATACGCGCTAGCTTTGTCGGCGATGCCAAGCTGATCGAGCAATTGGCGGGCACGGGCGCGCGCCACCTGCGAGCGGGATCCAACCAGCTGGGCAGGCAGCATGACATTCTCGAGCACGGTCAATTGGTTGAGGAGGTTGAAGAACTGAAAGACGAAGCCCAGACGTGCGCGGCGATAGCGGGCAAGCGCGGCCTCGCTCAGTCGATTGACCCGGACGCTGTCTACCAGCACGTCGCCCTGAGTGGGTTTATCGAGACCCGCGATCATATTGAGGAGCGTCGATTTACCACTTCCCGAGGGCCCCATCACGGCAACGAATTGCCCTGCGGCAATGGACAAACTGACTTTGGCAAGGGCCGTCTGGCTCGCCTCGCCATCATAGATCTTACTGACATTCGATAGCTCTATGAGATCACTCATGAGGTTCTTCCTTCTGATGCTCTGGGCGATAAGGCTCCAGGTGGGTCATCTCCTCAAGACACGCGTCCAGCCATTTGATGTCCGCTTCGGTATGGATGACGGCCCCTTTGATGAGCAGCAGCAGATCGGGGCGCTGTTCGGCGCGCGCGCGTCGCTCCAGATCCGATAAGTCGCGCAATCGTTGCAGATAGACTCGCCGCTGGCGGGCGATAAGCCCCTCCAGGTTGCCATTTGCCAGGCGGCGAATCAGCATGAGTTTGACGAAGAGGTCATCGTGTAGTTGCTGCGGCTCAGCCTCTGGCTCGGCCAGCCACTGAGCGAGTAGCTGCCGTCCGTTCGCAGTCAACTGATAGGCGAGTCTGCCACGGTCGCCGCGCT
>DAHUXT010000363.1 GCA_027307065.1 Ktedonobacteria bacterium | reverse complement strand
GCCGAAGATGCCCGCGTTGACCGTCGGCCCTTTGGGATCGGTTATCAGCAGCATATCGCTGGTGAGCGAGCGCGTCACCTCGTCGAGCGTCGTCAGTTGCTCGCCGGGGGTCGCGCGGCGGACGACGATGGTGTGGTCGGTGACTTTGTCGTAGTCGAAGGCATGCAGTGGCTGGCCAAGCTCCAACATGACGTAGTTGGTAATGTCGACAACATTGTTGATCGGCCGCATGCCCGCCGCCGTCAGTCGGTCTGCCATCCACTGCGGCGAGGGACCAAGCTTCACGTCGCGGACCACGCGCGCGGTATAGCGCGGGCAGAGATCGGGATCACGCACATCGAGTGTCATCAGCGTGTCGGCGGCTTTGCCTTTCTCCTTCGCGCGCGTATCGGGCATGCGCAGTTGCTGTCCCGTGAAGGCAGCCACCTCACGCGCGACCCCGACCACACAGAAGAGATCACCACGATGGGCCTTGATATCGAGATCGATCACCGCGTCACCAAGCAGTTTGCCCAGTGGAACGCCGAGGGGAGTATTCTTGGGCAGGATGTAGATGCCGCTATGGTCGTCATTCAGACCAAGCTCACGCGGCGAGCAGAGCATTCCCTGCGAGAGCACGCCCATCGCCATCTTCTCGGCGATGACGATGTCGCCCACGCGCGCGCCAAGACGCGCCAGCGGCACTTTGTCGTGCAACTTGATGTTGGAGGCGCCGCAGACGACGCTATACTCGTTTGTGCCATCGGTGACGCGTGTCGCGCTCAGATGGTCCGAGCCTTTGACGCGTTCCAGCCAGGTGATCTGCGCCGTCACGATGCCCGGCCACGGGTACTCGACGCGATCAACTTCGAGTCCAGCCATCGTCAAGCGCTCGGCAAGCTCTTCAGGAGATAGCTTGATGTCGACATATTCTTTGAGCCAAGTGTACGGTACACGCATATCGCGCCCTGCCCTCTCTCGTTCGCGCTATTGTCTATCGGTTCCAGATGGGCGACTCCCAGAAAGAGTTGCCGCCACGGCCACAAGGTCAGCCATCACGCCGTGCGCCGTCTGTCCCGGCCCGCCCTCGCCTTCGATAATCGTCAAATCGCCCATCGTATCTGTGCTCAGGATCAGCCCAGCCTCCATGCCGGAAAGGTGCGCTAGCAGGTCATCCGGCCCCAACGGCGCGAGCACAACGTTTGCGCCGACCATACCTTCAACCCGCGTGAGTACCGCTATCTGCTTCAGCCTCTGTCCCGGGAGCAATGCGCTATGCGCCTGACGCATCGCCTCCGCGCCCAGACCGTCGCGCCGCACATCAGCCGGACGCAGATCGGCATCCATCAGCACATTGGCCAGCACAGCGGATTTGACGGCGGCGTCCCAGCCTTCCAGATCGTTCGCCGGGTTGGCCTCAGCGATGCCCAGCCGTTGCGCGCCAATGATCGCTTCGTCCAGCGAATCGCCAAGCGCCATGCGGCTCAGCACGTAATTGCTGGTGCTATTCAGCAACCCGCGAATGCCAGTGATGGTCGTTGCGGGCAACGATGCGGCAGCCATATTGAAGATGGGCGTGCCATCCATCACCGTAGACTCGAAACGTAGCGAGACGCTGTTGTCCTCCGCTAACGCCCGTAGATGACGATACGCGTGCGCGATCGGACCCTTATTGGCGGTAACGACCGATTTCCCAGCGGTCAGCGCCGCACGGACGTAATCGAGCGCGGGCTGTCCCGTCATCGGATTGAGTGTCGTCAGCTCGACAAGCACATCAGACGGCGCAGTTCGCGCGAAGGCGAGGCTATCGCCATCGAACGCACGCGCGCCTTCTGGCAGACGTGTCGCGGGCCAACCTGAGGCGATCACGGCCGCCGGACTAAACCCTTCCACAGAGAGCCAGCCACCATCGCTACGAGTCATGATGCCGACGATGCCAATGGTCACGTGGTGACGATCACGCAGCGCGTCGGCCTTCTCGGCAAGCATAGCCACCAATGCGCGTCCCACTTTGCCGTAGCCCAATAGCGCGATTCGCAGATGCATTTCCTGACCTCCCGCCGACTAGGTGAACTGGCGCAGGAAGCGCAGATCGTTGCCCATCAGCAGGCGGATGTCGTCAATATCCCAGCGGAGCATGGCGATCCGCTCGATGCCCAGACCGAACGCGAAGCCACGATAGACTGACGGATCGTACCCGACGCCGCGCAACACGCGTGGGTCCACCATGCCAGAGCCGCCCATTTCGAGCCAGCCAGAATATTTGCAGACGCGGCAGCCTTTGCCCTTGCATGTCATGCAGTCGACGTCGAATTCGGCGCTTGGCTCGGTGAACGGGAAGTAGTCAGGCCGCAGTCTGGTCCGCAGGCCGGGGCCGAACATCGCCTCGACGAAAGCGGCGATCGCGCCGCGCAGGTCGGCCATGGTCAGGCCCTCGTCGATCGCGAGCCCTTCGATCTGATGGAAGACCGCCTCGTGGCTGGCATCGATGGCCTCGTTGCGATAGACTTTGCCCATGACGAAGGCGCGCACCGGCGGACGCATGCTCTCCATGATGCGCACCTGATTCGGCGAGGTTTGCGTGCGCAGCAGAATCTGCCCTGGTGCGATCCAGAAGGTATCTTGCATGTCGCGCGCGGGATGATCGGGCGGCAGGTTCAGCGACTCGAAATTGTAGTAATCGGTCTCGACCTCAGGCCCATCGTAGAGCTGGAAGCCCATCGCCTTCATCGTCCGGGCAATGTCGCGCATTACCTGCGAGAGCGGATGCACATGCCCCTGCGGGGTTGCCACGCCTGGCAGGGTCACATCCACGCGCTCGCGCTCCAGCGCAGCTGCCCGTTCGCGCGCCTGCACTGCCTGGCGACGCGCCTCAAGTAGCGCCTCGAGTTCCATCTTGACGGCGTTCGCGGCCTGCCCGACGATCTTGCGTTGCTCGCCGGGTAGCTTGCCCAGCCCCTTGAGCACAGCGGTTAGCTCACCACGTTCCCGGCCCAGGTAGCGCGTCCGCCAGTCCTCCAGCGATTCAGCAGTATCGAGATTTTCCAATTCGGCGCGCGCGCGGTTGCGCATCGCCGTAAGCTGGCGTTCCTCGTCAGTCTCCGAATTCGCCATCTTGCCCTCCCACAGAACAAAAAACGGCAGCCTCGTCACAGGGACGAAGTTGCCGAAAACTCCGTGGTACCACCCACTTTGGGCGCGCCAGCCCGATGAGGGGCGCGCTCCACTCTCAGCGTCCGGTATCGGTGGACCACCGTGACGCCTACCACGCCGCGCCGGGTCGCTCAGTTGGCGCGCGCTTCAGTCGTCAGGCTCA
>DAHUXT010000362.1 GCA_027307065.1 Ktedonobacteria bacterium | reverse complement strand
CACCATCAGGGCAATAATGCCGGGCGATTAGGTTTCCATCGAGTGAGGCGATCACCAACGCGCCGCCCGTTGCGTAGAGCGCTCGATCAACGACGAGCACATCCCCTGCGATAATCCCACGCTCTTGCAGGGCATCACTCTCCATCTCCACAAAAAAGGTCGAGGCGGGGTGCCAGACCAGCAGGTCATCGAGGCTGAGCGGTGCCTCTGCCATGTCCTCAGCAGGTGAAGGAAATCCCGTAGGTATCCGCGCGATGCGCTGGGAAGTGTGGCCGCTGCGTACAGCCTCTGCCACTTCTGTGCTGTCCAGGACGCGCATGATACTACTCGCTTCTCTTTCAAAGAACGTGTGTTCTACAAGATAGATGAGCTGATGAATACACGTCAAGAGGGCAAGTGCGGCCACCTCCCTACTTCATGGGGCAAAATGCCTCACCCGCTATGCTGGGGCGTGACTATTCTCTAATTCCACACATCAGAATCTTGTAATGGTCTTGAAAGGCAAGTGTCAAGCATTCGGTAACAAGCGCTGTAGAATAGGTGTATGGCGCTAGAAACGAGGGATCCATCTTCAAACGCGCCGATGGGCGCTGGGTCGCCATGATGAGCCTGGGGGGTGGCGCGCACGCAAGTCGTTCTCCGGCAAAACCCGCCAAGACGTCCAACGGAGGGAAGTGCTTGCATCAACTTGAGCTTGAGGAGTGCGTCAAGAGCCGATTTCATAGGCGTTTCTTGGTAGGGCGGGGGGGACTCGAACCCCCACGCGGGTTTCCCCGCAGCGGATTTTAAGTCCGCTGTGTCTGCCTTTTCACCACCGCCCCAGAGCTGCGCTTTGCCGCCAGCATACCACACTGTTTCCCGACTAAACCAGCATTCGATACCTTCTTGCTTGGTAGCTCCGACAGGTTGACGCAGCACGCTTGCCGGAGCATACTGCCTGCCGGACAGACGTTGGAACTGTCTGGTAGGATTGTGGATGAGGGATTCGATTTCTGGAAGGAGCTCAACGCATGGCAGGATGGCAATTTTGGCGGCGATCGCGGAACGCGCCAGGGAGGTCGAGTGAGGAAAACTCCGACAAGCGCACGCTGATGGGACGGTTATTCCTGCGCGGCGTGCCCTATGTACTCCCCAAGGATATGGGCGAAGTCAACCGGCTCGATTTTCAGCACTACATGATGCGTTCGGCGCTGCGTGGCAATTACGCCGCCCCCATTGGCACACCAGCGAGTATTCTGGATGTCGGATGCGGCACCGGGCGCTGGGCCATCGAGATGGCGGCGCTCTTCCCGAAGGCTCGCGTCGTTGGGCTGGATGTGGCGGTCGCCCAGCCAGGCGGAGACGGTACCGATGCTGTTGCCCATCCGCGCAACTATAGCTTCGTGACGGGCAATATCCTCGAAGGGATGTCATTCCCCGATGCCAGTTTCGCCTATGTGCATCAACGCTACATGATCGGGGCGATTCCCCGCGATCAGTGGCCGCGCACCGTTGCCGAATTGGTGCGCGTCACGCAGCCGGGCGGGTGGATCGAGCTGGTCGAGGCGGGCACCTCACGCGGCGGGGGCGCTGCCCTCGAAACGGTTGACTCCTGGGTGGCTTCGGTGCTGGCGCGCCGTGGACTCGATATTCATCTCGGGTCGCAACTGCGTACGATCCTGACACAAGCGGGAGCGCACGATGTGGTGATGCGAGAGATTAGCCTGCCGCTGGGCGCATATGGTGGACGCATTGGCACGCTGGTCGAGTCCGATTACTTCGCTGCCGTAAACGCCATGCGCGCGCCAGTCGTGTCTTTGGGGATTGCTTCCGAAGCCGACTATGATCGCACCGCTGCGGCGGCACGGGCCGAAGTACAGCAGGGCGAATGCGTCTTCCCGGTCTACGTCGTCTATGGTCAGCGGTAACTCGGACGCTCATCCAAACTAGCCCGTAGCCGTAGATTGACTTCGTGGAAGAGCCTCACCGCATGATATGCTACACGCAGCCGCACGTTAAGGCGCTTCGAAAGCGCATCATGTGGGCCGCGTGCGCTCAATGGCTACTATTCCCTCGCCTGTCAGGAGGTCTCTCGCGTGGCTGAATCCACATCGCAGGCTGCTCCACCGCCGATGCATACCCGCATCACCGAATTGTTCGGTATCCGCTATCCTATCGTCCAGGGCGGGCTGGCGCACCTCTCGTTCTCTGGTCTGGCGGCGGCTGTTTCGAATGCGGGCGGACTCGGCCAGATTGGCATGGCCTGTTTCGCGACGCCAGAAGAAATGCGCGAGGATATCCGACGGCTCAAATCGTTGACCACGCAGCCCTTCGGCGTCAACTTCCCCCTTGGCCACATACCCGTCGACCCGTTCGTAGATGTCGCGCTGGAGGAAGGCGCCCACGTCATCTCGATTACCGCGGGCAACCCGGAGGGCGTGCTGCGCCAGGTCGCCAGCAGTGGCCTCACATCGCCGCCCAAGACGAGGGTGCTGGTCGCGGGGACCCGCGCCGCCCGCAAGGCGCAAGATCTCGGAGCGGATGCGGTGATCGCGGTGGGCTACGAAGGCGGCGGCCACCTGCGGCGCGAGGACGTGGGTACGCTGGTGCTGACGCCTAAGATTGTCGAGACAGTCGGCATTCCAGTGCTGGCGAGCGGTGGCATTATGGATGGACGCGGGATGGCGGCGGGCATGGCGCTAGGTGCGGATGGCGTGGAGCTTGGCACGCGCTTCATCGCAACGCAAGAGTGCGTCGCCCACCAGCATTACAAAGAGGCGCTGGTGGCCGCGACCGAGGCTGATACTGTGATCATCGAGCGCACGATGGGACGGCCAGCGCGCGTGTTGCGGCGTGGTCCGCTGGTGGAGCGAATCCTCGCCACCGAGGATGAGCTAACACGCAGGGGCGCCAGCCGGGAAGAGGCCTTCGAGGCGCTGTACCCCTTCATTCGCGGCGAAGTGAACAAAGTCGCCGCCATCGAGGGAAGGCTCGACGAAGGCTTTATCTGGGCAGGCGAGGGCGTCGGCCTGATCAAAGACATCCCTACCGCGCGCGAGCTAATCGAGCGGATGGTGCGTGAGGCTGCCAGCGCCGCCGGGCGTCTGCACAGCCTGTTCGGCTGAGATGGCCTGTAGCGGCTCGCGTGGATAGTGAGCGGAAGGCATCTGTTTGACGCTGCCAACCGCTCCCTATTCGCTAGCGATTGCCCACCTGCTCAGCGCGGCGACTCGGCAATCTCGACTGCCACTTCGTCGCCATCATCGACGGAGATCTCAGCAGGCGCGATGACTTTGAGCCGGGTGGCACGCGCAAAGAGCAGCAACG
>DAHUXT010000361.1 GCA_027307065.1 Ktedonobacteria bacterium | reverse complement strand
AGCGCCTGGCGGAATTGACCCCGAGGAAGAAGCGCTGCTGGCTGATTCAGTGGGCCTCGCGTTGCTGGTCGTCCTCGGCACGCTTGTTCCCGCCGAACGCCTCGCCTTCGTGCTGCACGATGTCTTCGACGTGCCGTTCGACGAGATCGCTCCTATTGTGGGGCGCTCGCCTACCGCAGCGCGCCAACTCGCGAGCCGCGCGCGCCGCCGGGTGCATAGAGCCGAGGCGAGTGCCGACGCCGACCTGATGCGTCAACGCGCCGTGGTCGACGCTTTTCTAGCGGCCTCGCGCTCAGGGAACTTCGATGGGCTGCTCGCGGTGCTCGACCCAGACGTGGTGTATCGGGCTGACCGCGCAACCACAGCATCGGACGCTTCCAGCGAGATTCACGGGGCGACGGCTGTTGCCCACCTGTTCGCCGGGCGTGCCCGTGACGCGCAGCCTGCGCTGGTACATGGCGCCATCGGACTTGTCTGGGCGCCGGGCGGACAGCCGCGTGTCGCGTTTGATTTCACCTTCAAGCGCGGGAAGATCGCCGCGATCGAGCAGGTCGCCAATCCCGAACGGCTGCGCCAGCTCGATCTGACGATTCTCGGCGGCTGAGGCTGATTCGCCGTTTAGACGCCCGCCGCTACGCGAGCCGGAGACGTCGCCAGCCGCGACCGCAGCGGCACGCCGCCCTTGAGCACCAGCGCCAGCCGCTCAGTGTCGGCCAGCGCGTTGATATCCTCCAGCGGATTGCCCTGCACCAGCAGCAGATCGGCCAGCTTGCCCTCTGCCACCGTGCCAAGCCGGTCATCCAGCCGCAGCAATTCCGCCGCCGAACGCGTGCTGGCGACGATGGCCTGCATCGGCGTCATGCCGTTCTCCACCATCAGTCCAAGCTCGCGGGCGTTGCCACCATGTGGCCCAACGCCAGTATCAGTGCCCATCGCGATCTTGACGCCCGCCTCGACCGCCTGGCGGAAGCTCGCCCGGTGGGTACTCATCACCTCACGCGACTTGTTGATAGCATAGTCGGGCAGCAGCCCTGGCCGAGCCGCCGCCAGATCGAGCACATCCTGTGGA
Source organism: Ktedonobacteria bacterium (assembly GCA_027307065.1). Classification (GTDB taxonomy): domain Bacteria; phylum Chloroflexota; class Ktedonobacteria; order Ktedonobacterales; family JADMIN01; genus DAHUXT01. Next base: position 2,244 of record DAHUXT010000361.1, on the reverse strand, counting down.
GCCTTGAGCGTCGGCACCAGATAGACGCCGCGTTTCAGCATCATCTCGATGGCCTCGTCATCCAGGTAAATGCCATGTTCAATGCTTGCGACACCCGCCTCGATAGCATTCTTGATGCCCTGATTGCTCTGCGCGTGGGCCAGGCAACGTTTGCCCTGCGCTCCAGCCTCGTAGACCGCCGTCGCGATCTCCGCCACGGTGAACTGCGCGTGATGCGGCGAATCCGCGGAAGAGAGCACACCGCCGCTGGTGCAGAGCTTGATCCAGTCGGCACCGGCGCGCAGAATCTCACGCACCTTGTGGCGCATCTCCTCCTCGCCATCCACCACGCCAAACGGCACATCGGGCAGTTTGTTATCGCCGAGATCGATACAGCAGGGCATCATATTATCGCCATGGCCGCCGGTCTGCGAGAGGAAGGAGACCGAGACGAGCATGCGCGGCCCAGGGAAGAGTCCGCGCTCGATGGCTACCTTCACACCCGCCGGGCAGCCGCCCGCGTCGCGCACCGTCGTGATGCCCGCATCTGCCGTCGCCCGTACATTCGGCACAGCGTAGAGCAGCGAGAGCGATGGCGGCGTCATCAACCCGCGCAAGAGGTCATAGCCCCACTGTCCAAAGACATGCACGTGGCAGTCGATCAGGCCCGGTAACAGCGTCATTCCCTCACCGTCGATCACCAACGCGCCCTTGGGAATCTTCACATCGTCCATAGCGCCCGCGCGCGCGATACGCTCGCCATCGAGCACAACGGTCGCTCGCTCGATCGGGTCTGTCCCAGTGCCGTCGATCAGCCGAACGCCGGTAATCGCGACCGACGTGCCCCACGGGCTTCCAGCCTGCGCAGTGTCGCCGACGCTGATTGCGCCAAGCTGGCCATGGCCGTTGGCCGCGTGGAAATGCTGGCTGTGCTCGCCCTTGCCGTTCGCGCCATCCTTGTGGTCATGGTCGTGTTTCTCGTGTTTCTTCGCCATCCGCCGCCTCGCTTTGCACACTCACCCCAAACTGATGTCCGCACGACGGTCACGATGCTCCATTCCCCAGTATACCAGCGTGGAATGGCTTTGCTGCGGCGAATTTGGCGATGTGGCGGGTTATTCGGTCGCGCCGCGCGCGCGCAGCAGATCGGCCACCGCCTGGTGCTCGCCCTCCAGCGCGAAGGAGAGCGCCGTCTGGCCGTCATCGGTCCGGGCCTGGGCATCGGCGCCGCGCGCCAGCAGCAGTTGTGTCGCCGCGAGGTTGCCGTTCTGCGCCGTCGCCTGAATCGGCGTGAAGCCACCGCGTTGCCGCGCGTTCACATCGGCGCCCGCGTCGAGCAGCAGCGCCAGCAGGTCAGTGGGAGCCTGTCCGGCAGCGGCGGCGTGCAGCGGTTGATTCGCCAGATCGTTCTTCGAGCGCGCATGCACATCGGCGCCCGCTCCCAGCAGCCAGCGCGCCGCATTGATGTGGCCGAAGTGCGACGCCAGGTGGAGTGGCGTCCAGCCATCGGGGCTATAGACGTTAGCCATCGCGGCATCGTCCTCCAACATCTCGCGCAGCCGCATATCATCGCCGACGGTCGCCGCATCCACGATTTCCTGTGCCACATCCATTGCTCGACTCCTTCCCCGTACTTTCCCGTACTGTCCCATGCTGCCGAGCAGAGCCATTGCCGCAGCAGCGCCTCTCCAGACCTCTCGCGGATTTCCCGCAATAGTAGAACGTTTGGTCTTATTTGTCAATCCAGTGACGTGTACGGTGACGTTATGCTATGCTAGCCGCCAGAGTGGCGTCGTGCGATGGGGCGGGGGAGCGGTCATGCCCGAGTTGATCTGGAACGGCAAGTACGACGCGGACGGCGCGCGCCACCGGCCAACCCTGCTCACGACGACCTTGCGCAGCGTCGAATCAGGTGGGTTCCCGCCCACTGCGGGCGACACGGTGTGTGACGGCGCGGCCAATCAACTGATCCTCGGCGAGACACAGTGGGTGCTGCCCGCCTTGCGCGCTGACCTCGCCGGGCAGGTGAACCTCATCTACATTGACCCACCTTTCGCCACCGGACTCGACTTCACCAGCAACGTGCTTTTGCCAGGCGCTACGCGGCCCCTGACACGCACCGCCTATCGCGACACCTGGGCCGATCTCGACAGCTATCTCCGCTGGATGGACGAGACACTGACGCTGCTGCGCGATCTGCTGGCGGACGAGGGCGCGTTGCTGCTGCACTGCGACTGGCGGGCCGAGGGCGCGCTGCGGCTGCTG
>DAHUXT010000360.1 GCA_027307065.1 Ktedonobacteria bacterium | reverse complement strand
CCACGGTGCTCATCAGCCCGGTGCGCCGCCCAGCCGTGGTCATTATGGCGTCGATGATGTTGCTGGTGGTGGTTTTGCCATCGGTTCCGGTGACGCCGATGATCTCCATCCGGTGCGATGGCTGTCCGGCGAGCATCGCCGCGACGGTTGCCAGCTCCCGGCGCGAATCTGCCACCTGCACATACGTCCGGTCAGCGGGGAAATCTGGTGGCGCCGCTGTCTCGCCGACGACCAGAACGGCTCCGTGTGCCAGCGCATCGGCGATGTAGGCGTGGCCATCGGCGCGCTGCCCCCGTATGGCGACGAAGCATGCGCCGGGCGTCATCGTGCCCGACTCATAGGTTACGCTGGTGACCTCGCCCTCGCCAGACCCGCTGTGTGCCACAACTGGTAGCGCCGCTAACAGCCCGGCGACTTGCATGCCGTCTTCTCCTTGTCGTCGTATCCAGCGCACCAGCGCACCTACGCAAATTCCTCAGGCGATATGCTATCACGGATTGGCCGTGTTGCGCTGTTTTGTGTGACCTACAGGCATGCCGTACCTGTCAGGATCACGTCAGGGTAGGGCGTCGAGATCGCCCAGCAGCAATTCGCCCTCGGCGACTTGCACCGCCGCGCCGCCGACTCGCACATCCTTGATGCTCTTGGCGGTTCCGCTGATGGCGATATCGAGTATGCTTCGACGTCCCATCTCGACGCCCTGCTCCAGGCGGGCGCGTGTCTGGCCCGTCTCATCCGGAGCGAGCCGCTTATGGCGCAGCAGATAGACGCCCAGTGGCCCGGCAGCCGATCCGGTGGCGGGGTCCTCGGCGATGCCCATGGCCGGGGCGAACAAGCGCGCGTGAATATCAGCGCCACCTTCAGCGCGGTCGAGGGTGAACAGATAACAGCCGGGATGCTCACCTGGCAGGTTGAGCGCCTCAATCAGGTCGGCCTCTGGACGGGCGCGGCTGATGGCGCCGAGCGAGCGAATCGGCACGAGCACATGGTTGACACCAACCATCGCGCGCTCGATGGGCAGTTCGGGGTCGAGGTCGTCGGGTGAGAGGCCCAATGCGCTGGCGAGGCGGTCGGCGTCTCCCTTCCACTTCTCGAATCGGGGCGTCGGTTGGTACATCCAGACAAAGGAAACGTGGCTCTCCTCGTAGAGCAGTTCGACGGGGATCAGACCCACACCAAGCTGCAGTGTGACGGGCGATTCGCCCGCGCGAATGAGCGACGCCTGGGCAAGGGCAAAGGTCGTGCCGATGATGGGATGCCCCGCGAACGGAAGTTCGTTGTTTGGCGTGAAGATGCGTACGCGACAAAGCGCTTTGGGATCGGTGGACGACTGGACGAAGGTCGTTTCGGAATAGTTCATTTCGCGGGCGATGGCCTGCATTTTTGCGTCGCTGAGAGTATCGCCATCGAGGAATACGGCAAGCTGGTTGCCGCCAAAAGGCTCGCGGGTGAAGACGTCATACTGCAGAAAACGGAAGCGTCGCATGCTCTCTGCTCATTTCTTCTCAGACAGCAGTTTCAATATTCGATCGTTCAGGAATGGCGCGAAGTGTCCCGCATACCGCTCTTGGACATCGGGCAAGCGCCAGTCGTCACCGGTGACGACGCCACGACAGACTTCGGCGTCACAGCGACACAGACGATCCAGCCGCCAGGTGGGATCGCTGGTCATCAGCGCGTAGTCGAGCGTCAGTTCTTCACCGCTGGCAATATCCCGGCGCGCGGCGATGGTCACTTCGTCGTTCATCCACAGGTTCGAGTCGCACGAGTGGTTGATCGAGCCTTCGACCTGATCCGGTGTCTGAACCAGATCGACCAGGTGCAGATTCTCGCCTATCTGCGCTGCATTATACCGCTCGACGCCAGCCCGGTACGCGGCGAATTCGGCATCGGTCATGGGCGTGCCGCCGACAATGCACACTGTCTCGCCCGCGTGAATCGGCATTCGGGCGAACATGCCGCCGCCCTGGATGCCCGACAGATGAATCTCGACGCGGGGATCGTACCAGGTCGTTGCTCGCCAGCGCGGGGTCTCCACGGGCCGCTCCTTTCCCTGCCGCTATTGTGCCATGCGGACGCGTAGACGGCAAACACTCCGTGGTTTGGGGAGGGCGGGGCATGGCGGGAAGTGTGGGCAAGAGGGAGCAGGCGGTCGCGCAGGTGTGCGCGTGGCTGGGGCTGTCGGGATTGGGGAGTGCCCAGATGCCGACAACTCCCATGTCTGCCCAACTGGATGCCATGTCTGCCTATATCTCCAGGATGGGCACCGATGACGATGTTGGGCACGCATGGAGCGTCATGGCGAGCGCAGTGGAGCATTCCGCAGGGGTGGTCGTGGCGAGGACTTCTCCACCGGGCGCAGCATGTCGGACCCTCTCCCCCTACCCCCTCCCCGACGCGGGGAGGGGCACTGCGGCGACCAGTCAGGCTCTGGAAGCCCCTCACCCTTTAGGAGAGGGGTTGGGGAGGGGGTTCCGGCGAACGGGCGGAGGCGATGCACCATCCACCACATCTACTCCATCGATGCCCAAACTTCTCATCGATGCCCATTCTACAAAGATAGGCATACATGGCACCGTTGGGCATCGATGGCAGACATGGAGGGATGAGCGCGACGGGTGGCATGCCACCGTGGCGACGTTTGCCAGCGAATTTCCCGCTTGAGGCATAACGCATGCTCATTCGCCGTGGCATTCATCCTATGGCTTGTCCAGATGTGGTATATGGCGTCCTGGGCAACGGCGAAACGGCGTTCACTCAGCCTGTCATATCGCGGACGATCTCGCTGACGCGCTTGCCGTCGGCGCGGCCCTTCGTCTCCTTGGAGGCCAGCGGCATCACCTTGCGAAAATCCTTGCCCTGTTCGGCAATCAGCCGGGTCACTAGCGCGCGAATCTCGTCGTCGGTGAGCCGCGCGGGAAGGTATGCCGCCAGAATCTGCGCCTCGCGCTCTTCTTTCTCGGCCAGTTCGGGGCGGTTGCCTGTGCGGAATAGCTCGGCGGCCTCGTGGCGCTGCTTGATCTGCTTATCGAGCAGGGCGATGCGGTCCTGATCGGTCAGCGCCTGACGTGACCGCGCTACCTCCTCGTTGCGGAAGGCGGTTAGCGCCATGCGAATGGTATCCATCCGCACCTGGTCGCGCTGGCGCGCAGCCTCTTTTAAATCGTCCCGCAACTGATCCTCGACCGAACCCTGTGGTGTCGCATCGCCCATAACACTGCTGCCTTCCCGCATCTCCCACGCGCATACGTACACACGCATCGCGCCTATGGCCCTATGGCCCTATGGCGCCCTTAACCCGTTATCGCGAGTCGTCTATTGGC